>SLIM01000276.1 GCA_007135625.1 Gammaproteobacteria bacterium | reverse complement strand
TATCAATAAGAGCGAGAAGGTCAAGGGGCTGAAAAAGAAGGCGAAGGAGGAGAATCTGAGCGGTCAGGAGAAAAAGGAGCTGTCTGCGGAGGAGAGAGAGTATAAGGCGAAGCGCAAAGAGGTTCAGGCGAAGCTGATTAAGTTTGCCACCCGTATTCCCGCCTTTATGTACCTTACCGACTTTCGTGAAAATACCTTGCAGGATGTCATTACCAAGCTGGAACCGAACCTCTTTCTCGCCGTGACGGGGTTGACGGTCAAAGATTTTCACCTGCTTGTGGAGCTTAAAGTCTTTAATACCGAGCAGATGAACCAAGCCGTCTTCGCCTTCCGTCGCTATGAAGATGCCTCGCTGCGCTATACCGGTATCGAAAGCCACGAGGGGCTAACCCATGTTGGGCTGTACGACACCGTAGTCGCAAAGGAGTGAACCGAAGATGATGCTAAAAACTTTGCATCTCAAAAACTTTTTGAGTTTTAGTGAGACCAGCCAGCCCGTTGAGCTGGGGGCCTTAAACGTCCTTATCGGGCCGAACGGTTCCGGAAAGTCGAACCTGATGGAGTCCATTGCACTCCTCCGCTCCACTCCTGAAACCTCAGAAAGACAGAGTCTGATCGCCACCATTCGCGGTGGCGGTGGGGTCTCTGATTGGCTCTGGAAAGGGGCGGCACACCCTCCACACGCCTCCATAGAGGCAGTACTCGCCAACCCCAAAGGGCCGACCGATCTACGCTACATGTTGACCTTTACAGCGGTGGGGCAGCGTTTCGAGATTGTTGAGGAGCGCATTGAGAATACAGCGCCGGATAGCGGCCACGCTCGCCCCCACTTCTACTACCGTTTGGAACAGGGGCGAGGTGTGCTGAACCTCAAGGAGCAGGAGCGCCATCTTCAGCGTGAGGAGATCGACCCGACGCTCTCTATTTTGTCGCAGCGCAAAGACCCCGATTACTACCCCGAGCTGACCTATCTGGGTACGCTATTTGGCAAGATGCGCCTCTACCGGGAGTGGTGCTTTGGTCGCTATACGCCTCCGCGTCTGCCACAAAAGGCTGATCTGCCGAACCTGCATCTGGAGAGCGATGCCAGTAACCTCGGGCTGGTTCTCAACCGCATGCGCCGCGAGCCTGCGGTCAAGCGGCGGCTGCTGGAGGCGCTACAGGCATTATATGCAGGTATTGATGACTTCGATGTGCAGATCGAAGGCGGTACCGTGCAGGTCTTTCTACACGAGGGGGCGTACACGGTGCCGGCTACCCGGTTGTCGGATGGTACCTTGCGCTATCTCTGCCTGCTCGCTATCCTCTGTCACCCCGACCCCGGTCCGCTGGTGTGTATTGAGGAGCCGGAGCTGGGTCTCCATCCCGATCTGCTGCCGACCTTGGCGGAGCTGCTCACAGAGGCAGCGGAGCGCACCCAACTGATCGTCACAACCCACTCCGATATCTTGGTCGATGCACTGAGCGACCGACCGGAGTCGATCTTGGTGACCAGCCGGGATGGGCAGGGAACCCGGCTGGAACGACTTGATGCCGCTGCACTGCAACCTTGGCTTGAACAGTATCGGCTTGGCCAGTTGTGGACACGTGGCGAGATTGGGGGAACGCGCTGGTGAAAATTTATGTGGAGGGTGGGGGAGATCGCAAGGCTCTACAGATTGCGTGTCGTCGCGGGTTTCGTGAGTTCCTAGAAAAGGCGGGTATTAAAGGTAAAATGCCAGGGATTGTCGCCAGCGGTAGTAGGTCATCCGCCTATCGGGACTACCGGAAATCTGCGGAAAAAGGAGAGTCCGCTATGCTGTTGGTGGATAGTGAAGAACCCGTCACTGCTGCCCATCAGTCGGGCAGCCCAGTACATTGGCAACCTTGGCAGCATCTGCGGTGGAAGAAGCCTAGCACTGCCGATGGGATCGACTGCCACTTAATGGTACAGATTATGGAGTCCTGGTTGCTTGCGGATCGAGATCAGCTTAAAAAGTTTTTTGGACAAGGTTTTAATGAAAAGGCGCTGCCGCCACTCGTGCATAACAGCGTCGAGAGTATCCCTAAGGAAGATATTCTGGATGGCCTGAAGAGGGCCACTCAAAATTCCACAAAAGGTAAATATAGCAAGGGCCAGCACTCTTTCGAGCTATTGGCCCAGCTTGATCCGAACAAGGTTACAGCGGCTTCACCCTGGGCGCAACGCTTGGTGGAGGAGCTGAAGCGCAGAGTAAAGTAAAACCGCGCATGGAGGTTAAGGCTTCAGCCGGAGCGATGTGCTAGTATCCTCTGGAGTTGCACCACCTTGCCCTCTCCGCCGCGAGGAGAGGTGAGGCGATGCTGCACGGCAATCATTACGGAGAAAAGAGAATGAATAGAACAGGATCGAAAAAAGTCGTGGCGATGGTACGCAACCTGCTACTAGCACTCTTCTCCGTCGCCCCTCCAGGGGCGGCGCTGGCGAGTGAGCTGCGCCCCCCGCCGAGGTTGCCGTTAGAACCGCCGCAACTAACGCTCACTGCTGCCAATGTCGAGCCGATGGAGACCCGTGAAATGGCAATCACGGCGCGGGTCGATGGTCTCTACGCCGTAGTCGAAACCACCCTCCGCTTCTACAACCCCAACCCCCAAATGCTGGAGGGAGAGCTGCGCTTTCCGCTCCCCGATGGTGCCGCCGTAAGCGGCTATGCCCTCGATATTGATGGGGTGCTGGTCGATGGCGTGGTGGTGACCAAAGAGCGGGCGCGGGTCGCTTTCGAGAGCGAAACCCGCCGCCAGATCGATCCCGGTCTGGTGGAGCATCTGCAAGGAAACCTCTACCGCACCCGCATCTATCCACTACCACCGCAAGGCGAGCGGCGGATTCGCCTCACCTACGTCACCCCGCTAGCGATGGCCGCCAATGGCGATGCCGCACTGCACCTGCCGCTGCCGCGTCAACCGCTGGCGCGATTGGCGGTGAAAATGGAGGTGAGCGCACCCGACGCAGCGCCGCCACAGCTCGGCGGTCTTGGTGATCAACGCTTTACCCAGGCGGAGCAGGTGTGGCGGGTCGAGACGGTGCAGGAGCAGGTGACCCCGGAGCAGGATATTGTGGTGGCGCTGCCGATGCTGCCGCCGCAGCTTGCGGTGGTGGAGCGCGATGCCAAGGGTGATGCGTGGTTTATGGTGAGCGCTGTGGTCCCGGAGCGCAAACCGGCGGCAGCGCACGAGTTGGCGACGCTGCATGTTCTCTGGGATGCCTCCGGCAGTCGTGCCGATGCCGACCTGAGCGCCGAGCTGGCGTTGCTGGGGCAACTGCGGGCGCAGCGGTTACGCCTCACCCTCTTTCGTGACACCCCGGAGGCGAGTCGCGAGTTCCGCTCCGCCGCCGAGCTGGTGGCGGCGATTCGGGCGGCACCGTTCGATGGTGGCACCGATCTGGCGGCACTGGCGGCGGCGCTGGCGAGTGAGCCGCCAGCGGAGCGTACCCTGCTCTTCTCCGACGGCTTCGATACCCTCTCCGGGCAGCCGCTGGAGTTTACCATGCCGCTGCTGGCGGTGGTGTCGCAGTCGCTGGCGGATCGCGAGGCGCTGCGCCAGGCGGCGGGTGGGTCGCTGCTCGATCTACAGCGGCTCACTCCGGCGCAGGCGCTGGCCGAGATCGAGACTCCGACCCAGCGGGTGGTGGCGCTGGAGGGGAGCGGCGTTGCCCAGGTGCAGGGGGTCGGTCAGGTGGCCCGTGGGCGGGTGCAACTGCTGGGGCAACTGCTCGCCCCGGAGGCGACGCTGCGCATCGTCTATGCCGACGGTTCGCGCTCGGAACCCTTCATCCTGCGGGGTGCCGAGGGGCGTGCCGGTACGGTGCTGGCGACCGCTTGGGCGGCGGCGCGGGTGCAGCAGTTGGCACCGCGTGCGGAGCGGTTTGAGGAGGAGCTGCTGGCGCTGGGGCGGCGCTACGGGGTGGTGAGTCCGGCGACTTCGCTGCTGGTGCTGGAGTCGCTGGAGCAGTGGTTGCGCCATGAGATTGAGCCGCCCGCCACTCTCCCGGCGATGCGTGACCGCTGGTTGCAGGCGATGAAAAACCGCCAGCAGCAGCAGGGTGACCCCCTCGCCCAACGGCTGGAGCGGGTGGTGGCGCTGTGGCACGAGCGGGTGGCGTGGTGGGAGCGTGACTTTTCGCAGGCTACGGCGCTACCGACGACACCCGCTGCGCTGCACGGGGAGCGGGAGAGCATGGAGCAGCAGGCGCGCGTGATGGCTCCCTCGCGTGCCGCTTCGGGAGTCGTTGCCGAGTCTGCCCGCCTTGGTGCTGTCGAGGAGGAGCTGGCGGGTAATGCCGTTGCCGGGTCTGTCGCCCGCTTTAGTGCTGCCGACGAGCTGGATGGTGATGGGGTGTACGCCGCTCCGTTGTCGCTCGACTCTGCGCCCACTGCGCAGGCGCAAGGGGGCGCGGAGGAGCGGGGTGCGGCGGCGGTGATTCAGGTGCGTGCGTGGAGTCCTGAGACCCCTTATCTCAAGCCGCTGCGTGCCGCTGTGCCGAAAGAGCGTTACGCCGCCTATCTTGCGCAGCGCCCGGAGTGGGCCAGCAGTCCCGGCTTCTTTCTTGATGTCGCCGAGCTGTTGCTGGAGTCGGGAGAGCGGGCGTTAGCGCTGCGGGTACTCTCTAACCTCGCCGAGTTGCGCATTGAAGACCCGGCGCTGTTGCGGGTGCTGGCGTGGCGGCTGCGCCAGGCCGGGGAGTTGGAGCGGGCGACGGTGATCTTGCGCCGGGTCGCCCGCTTGCGCCCGGAGGAGCCGCAGTCGTTTCGCGATCTGGCGCTGGTGCTGGCCGAGCGGGGGCAGGCGGGGCGTTCGCTGGCCGAGTTGGAGGAGGCGATGCAGTTGTTGCGCCGGGTGGCGCTGGAGCCGTGGCTGCGGCACGGCGATACCATTGCCCTGTTTGCGCTGGAGGAGCTTAACGCGCTGGTCACTTGGGTTGAGCGGCAGCCGTGGAAGGGGGAGGCGCGGCCCGAGATTCCGGTCTATGACGAGCGCTTGCGGCGTACCCTGGATAGCGATATTCGGGTGGTGATGACGTGGGATGCCGATGCCACCGATATCGACCTGCATGTGGTGGAGCCGGGCGGCGAGGAGGCTTATTATGGCCGCAATCGCACCCGGCGCGGCGGTCTGGTTACTCCCGATGTGACCGATGGCTACGGCCCGGAGGCCTATTTGATTCGGGTCGCGCCGCATGGTGAGTATACCCTTCTGGCTAACTACTTCGGCTCTAGCCAGCAGACTTTGGTCGGCCCGGCAACGGTGAGCGCGACGATCTTTACCCACTGGGGACGCGCTAATGAGCAGCGCCAGAGCCTTACCCTTCGCCTCGACCGTCCGCGTGATAAAGTGGAGGTGGGGCGCATTACCTTCGGCCCGCCTAGCGTTGCCGCAGGGTTGAGCGCACTTCGCCCCGGTATGAGCCGTGCCGAAGTCGCTGCGCTCCTCGGTGAGCCGGTTGCGGGGGAGCAGTGGCGCTATCATGACGGCAAGCGGGAGCTGCTGTTTTTCTTTGATCGCAGCGGGGCGCTGCTGCGGGTGGTTGAGCGGCTGCCGGGAGGGGGGGAGATGGTTGTGGTACAATAGGGGGGATTTTTTTAGGTTCTAGGGGCGAGGTTCTAGGTTCTAGATTCTAGGTTCTAGGGGCTAGATTCTAGGGGCTGGTTCTAGGTTCTAAAGGTGTTCCCCGCGTTCGCGGGGCTGAACCCTCTATCTCCACCAACCAATCGGCTACCATAGTCCCGGAAAGTAGGCAGCATATAGGCATCATATAGGCAGCATACACGCCACCACCCGCTTTAATTACGGTATATGCCCACATCCCACAGACTCATCATGTGAGACCCTCAACCCATGTCCATGCAATGGCCCGCTCTGCTCTCCCGAAAACGTTTGGGAAGCCAGGAGAATCCAAGCGAAAACAGCACACGCACCGATTTTCAGCGTGATTTTGACCGGGTCGTCTTCTCCTCCGCTTTTCGCCGGATGCAGGACAAGACCCAAGTTTTTCCCCTCTCCAAAGTCGATTATATCCGTACCCGCCTCACCCACAGCTTGGAATCCTCCAGCGTCGGGCGCTCGCTGGGAACCTTAGTGGGGGAGCAGATCATCGCCCGTCACCAACTGCGTGATTTTGAAGCAGCCGATTTTGGTAGCATCTGTGCGGCAGCTTGCTTGGCGCACGACATCGGCAATCCGCCGTTTGGCCACTCTGGAGAGGATGGTTTTCGCCACTGGGCCGCCTATGGCGACTATGGCCGTCCCCGCGTGGAGGCGCTGCGCGGGAGCCAGCGCGAGGATTTTCTCGCTTTTGAGGGGAATGCCCAGGGATTTCGGGTGTTGACTCGGCTGCAAAATCGTGATAATCCGGGAGGAATGCAGTTGACCTGCGCGACCCTCGGGGCCTTTACCAAGTATCCGCGAGAGTCCTGCTTGCAGAGCGCCCGCCATCAAGGGGTGAGTGCCAAGAAACACGGTTTTACTGCCCAGGATCGGGAGCTGTTTGCCGAGGTAGCGACTACCTTGGGGTTGATTCGTCGCCACCCGCTGGATGCGATCTGGTGTCGCCATCCGCTCGCTTTTCTGGTGGAGGCGGCGGATGATATCTGCTATCGGGTGATTGATATTGAGGATGGTTTTCGCTTGGGCCATTTGAGTTTTTCCGAGGTGACCGATCTGCTGCTGCCGATGTTGCCGCAGCGGGAGCGGGAGCAGGTGCGTTTGCAGCGGATTCGCGGGGAGCATGAGAAGGTGGAGTTTTTGCGGGCGAAGGTGATCAATCAGGCGATTTTGCAGGTGCGTGAGCGTTTTCTCGATTGTGAGCCGGAGCTGCTGGAGGGGCGTTTTGATTGTCCGTTGCTGGCAGGGATTGGCATTCATGCGGAGATGCAGCAGTTGATTACGGTCGCCGAGCGCAAAATCTACTGTACACCGCAGGTGGTGGAGATTGAGGCGGCGGGGTTTCAGGTGATTGGCGAGGTGTTGGAGCGGCTGATGCAGGTGCTGGATGATATCGCCGAGCGGGGGGAGCGGGCGATGCCGCGCAGTCGGATGATGCTGTTGTTGATTCCTGAGCAGTTTGTCGGCCCCGAGCGTCGCCCGAGTGAGGATTTTTATCTGCGTCTCCTCGGTTTGACGGACTATATCGCGGGAATGACGGACTCTTATGCGGTCTCTTTCTATAAGAAGTTGACCGGGATCTCGCTGCCGGGGGGGTGAATCTCGCTGCCGGAGGGGTGGTTGTGTTGGGGTGTTTGCCTCACTGAGGCGATGCGTGAGGTGGTCATGAATCAAAAGACGACGATACCGTGGATACTTAAAGTTTTTGTGACGATTGGCCTGGTGTTGCTGCTGTTGCGCATCGCTGTGGTGCCGATTTTGACAACGCTGCTGCTGGGTCTGTTGGGGGCGCTGCTGCTGGTGGCGGTGGCGGCGGTGGCGATTCCGGGGGCGATTCTTTACGGGATGGGGCGGGTGCTGGGGTGGTTTCGGGGTAAAAAACGGTTGACGCAGCCGCAGGAGCGGGTGATTGAGGGGGAGGCTGATGCGGTGGAGGGGGAGTGGCGTGAGGTCTCTGCCGAGGAGGAGCAGGCGGAGCAGGCGGGGGAGCTGGGGATCTATCAGCAACTCCACCGCTTGATTGCCCGCCATCGCGAGGCGCTGGCGGCGGGTCATCTGATCCGCTTGGAGTCGATTTTACAGGTGGTGGGGGAGTTGGAGCGGGCGCTACGGGGGTTTGGGATCGGTTCGGAGTACGCTTTTACCCTGAATCAGGCGGTGGAGAGCTATATCCCGGAGATGCTGTCGAGTTATCTGGCGTTGCCAAGCGATTTTGCTACCCGCTACCGCTTGGCGAATGGCCATACTCCGAGTGAGTTGTTGGCGATGCAGCTCGATCTGCTGGATGAGGAGCTGAAGCGGCTGCGGGATGCAGTCTATGCGCGAAAGAGTGAGGAGCTGGTGGTGCATGGGGAGTTTTTGCGGGAGAAGTTTGCGCGTCGCAAGTCGTTTCTGGATCTGCCGTGAGCGGGTGGTGTGGACGCTCTGGGGAGGGGTTCAGGCGGCTCCCAGGCCCGAGCCACCGCTTCGCGCCGCTCTCCTCTGCCTTTTACCGGCTCGCTCTGCTATCATTGCACGGCGGTCGTCTCTATTGGTGTAGGGGCAATCCATTAATTTATCAATTTTATTTTGCGGAAAAATAATGATGATTATTCCTGTTATTCTCTCTGGAGGGGCCGGTACCCGATTGTGGCCTCTCTCGCGGGAGACCCACCCCAAGCAGTTTTTACCGCTGCTGGAGGAGGAGACCCTGTTTCAGGCTACTGCTCGCCGGGTGAAGGGGATCCCGCACGGTATGCCGCCGATGGTGGTCTGTAATGAGCGGCACCGCTTTTTGGTGGTGGATCAGTTTCAGCAGATCGGGGTGGAGTTTGGCCGGGTGCTGCTGGAGCCGATGGGGCGTAATACTGCGCCGGCGGTGGCCTGTGCGGCGGTCTCCCTGGCGGGGCAGCCGGAGCGGGTGCTGCTGGTGATGCCCTCCGACCATCTGATTCATGATTTGGCGACCTTTCAGAACTGCGTGGCGGAGGGCTATCAAGCCGCTCTGGAGGGGGCGTTGGTCACTTTCGGGATTGTGCCGACGCAGCCGGAGACCGGTTACGGCTATATCCGGCGGGGTGAGGCGCACCCGGTGGCGGGGTATCGCGTTGCTGAGTTTGTGGAGAAGCCTGACCACGCTACTGCCGAGCGCTATCTGCTGGGGGGGGATTATCTGTGGAATAGCGGGATTTTTATGTTCCTGGCGGATCGCTACCTGGAGGAGCTGGAGCGTTTTCAACCGGCAATCCGTAGCGCTGCGCAGGCGGCGATGGATGCGGCGGTGCAGGATGGTAGCTTTGTGCGTATCGACCATGAACGCTTTGCCGCGAGTCCCTCCGAGTCGATTGACTATGCGGTGATGGAGCATACCGATCAAGCGGTGGTGATTCCGCTGGCCGCTGGCTGGAACGATTTGGGGGCCTGGTCGGCGCTGATGGAGGTGGCACCTCGCGATGGTGAGGGGAATAGCTTGGTCGGTGATGTGCTGGCGGAGGGGAGTCATAACTGCTATCTGCGGGCGGAAAATCGGCTGGTGGCGGCGGTGGGGGTGAGGGATTTGGTGGTGGTGGAGACTGCTGATGCGGTGCTGGTGGCGGATCGCTCTTGCGCCCAGCAGGTGAAGCAGATCGTTGCTACGCTCAATGCCCAGGGGCGTAATGAACATCTTCACCATGTGCTGGTCTACCGTCCTTGGGGCTGTTATGAGACGATTACCGAGAGTGAGCGCTTTAAAGTGAAGCGTATTGTGGTTAAGCCGGGGGAGAGTCTATCCTTGCAGATGCACCACCACCGCGCTGAACATTGGGTGGTGGTGCGCGGGACGGCTCGCATTGTGCGCAATGAGGAGGAGCTGCTGCTGACTGAGGATCAGTCGGTCTACCTCCCGCTGGGAACGCGCCATCTGCTGCATAACCCGGGAAAGATCCCGCTGGAAATTATTGAGGTGCAGACCGGTAGCTATTTGGGTGAGGATGATATTGTCCGTTTTTCCGATAATTATGGGCGAAACAGCAGTGACCACTAAGCGGGTCGTGTCGTTTTTTCCGTTACTACGAGGTAGAGAGGTACGATGAAACGTATAGTACATAGCCTGTTATGGTCGCTGTGTGGGGTGTTGGCCCTAGGTGCTGTGGCCCATGCCAGCTTTGATGCGGCGGTGGAGGAGGGGACGCAGGCCTACCACCGGGGGGATTTTTTGCGGGCCTATCGGTTGTGGCAGGAGCCTGCCGCGCAGGGGGATCACCGCGCCCAGTTTCTGCTCAGTACTCTCTACGAAGAGGGGCAGGGCGTGAGCAAGGATCTCCCACAGGCGCTGCGCTGGTTGACCTCTTCTGCCGAGGGGGGGTTTGCCCCGGCGCAGTTTAATCTGGGCAATAACTACTATCACGGTACCGGGGTGACCCAGGACTATGCTAAGGCGACTGGGTGGTGGTTGCGCTCGGCGGAGAACGATTTTGTTCAGGCGCAGTATAACCTTGGGGTCGCTTATGTGACCGGTAAGGGGGTTGAGCAAGATAACACTGCTGCGGCGCACTGGTTTTTGCAGGCGGCCCAGGGCGGCTCTGAGCCGGCGCAAAAGATTTTGGAGGAGATGGGGATCGATCCGCGTGAACTGGAGGCTCTCGGTGAGCGCCGTG
>SLIM01000102.1 GCA_007135625.1 Gammaproteobacteria bacterium | reverse complement strand
CTGGAGCAGATTATGCAGCGCCGCTACAGTGAAAAGTACCGCAACCAACCCCATCATCGCCTCTTCGAGCTGGGGCTGGTCTTTGGCGGTAAGGCGCGGAATCTGATTCAGGCCGATTGGCGAACCCTATGACAAAGAGTAGAGGAGAGAGAACACAGAGGCGATTGAGAGGTTTTAACCGGGTGCGGCTCAAAGTGAAGCTTTGGGCAGCACGACACGGCTTCGGAAGGAGGTCGTAGGTCGCTCTGGAGCGGTGAGAGGCAGCCTGAAGCACCGCACTACAAGTGCCTTGTATGTCGGTTCGAGTCGCATCCGTTTTAACCCAATGTACGCTTCTCACCTTCCGAGTCTATGCGATAGGTCATAAACATGACCCACAACAACTCCCCGCAACTCCGTTTTCGCTATAGTTGTAGATAGCTCCTTTTCACCTCCCGCCAGGGTCTCCTCCGGGCCACCCCAGCGGGATTGTACAGCCACCGTAACACAAGGAGATGAACATGAGTCTAATTTGGGTAATCGTCGCCGATGCCAGCCGCGCCCGGATCTTTAACGCCCCCAAGGGAAAAGGTCCACTGCACGAACTGGAAACCCTCTGTCACCCCGAAGGGCGGCTCCACGAAGGCGACCTAGTGACCGATAAGCCAGGCCGCGACCGCAACACCGCAAGTGGAGGAGGTAGCCACGACATGGGCCACGAAGCCAGCGCCAAAGAGGAGGAGGCGGAGCGCTTCGCCAGCCAGGTTAACGATGCCCTAGAGAGCGCCCGCATCAAGGGCAACTTCGTCAAGCTCTACATCATCGCCGCCCCGGCCTTTCTTGGACTACTGCGCAAACACCAGAGCGCCCCGCTGAAAAAATTGATTGTTGAAGAGATCTCCAAAAATCTTGCGGCCCATGCCCCGGAAGATATCCGCAAGGCGCTTCCCGAGTACCTCTAAATCGGGATTGGCAGCGAATACCCCTCTTTCGACAAAACGCCTCTACCGGGGCGGCCAGCTCCAAGCGGTCGTACAGGTCGAAAAGGGTAAAACTCAGGGCAAGCCTCCGCCACACGATACGAGGAGAAAATAGCGGCGCGGAAACTAACCCGGCGGATATGCGGTCTGACCCCTGAGTAACAGAGAAGCGAGGAGAGAGAACCTCTCTCCTCCGCCCTCCCGCCTCTGTTTTCTCTCCTCTGCCCCCCGAGAACCCCAATGTACCGCTCCCGAACCCTGTCGTTACTCCTTAGCCTGCTACTGGTCTACTCCACCCAGACCACCCAGGCCCTTAACCTCCCGGAAATCGGTGAAATCTCCGGAAGGATGATGACCCCCACCCAAGAGCGGCGGCTGGGCGAAGCCTTCATGCGCCAAGTGCGCAACAGCGGCAAGGTCATTGACGAACCGATACTCGCCGAATACCTCGAAACCCTCGGATCGCGTCTTGCCAACCACCCCAACGCCCACGGCCACCGTTTTCATCTCTTCCTCATTGATGACCCCTCGATTAACGCCTTCGCCGGGCCTGCCGGCCATATCGGCATTCACAGCGGGCTGATTCTCCACACCCAGACCGAAAGCGAACTCGCCTCCGTGATCGCCCACGAGATGGCCCATATCACCCAACACCACCTGCTGCGCAGCTTCGATGCCGCCAACGACGGCAGCCTCGCAATGGCTGCCGCGATCCTCGCAGGCGTTCTGGTCGGAGCCGCCACCAAAAACAGTGATGCCACCCTCGCCGCTATAACCGGCGCCCAAGCCGCCGCCATTCAGCGACAGATCAACTTCACCCGTAGCCACGAAAAAGAGGCCGATACCATCGGCATTCGCATTCTTGCCGAAAGCGACTACGACCCCAACGGAATGCCCGACTTCTTCGAACGGCTAGAGCGCAACAGCCGCCACTCCGATGCCCACAAAATCCCCGAGTTTCTGCGCACCCATCCCGTCACCACCAGCCGCATCGCCGAATCCCGCGCCCGCGCCAGCGACTACCCCTACCGCCAGATTAGCGACAGCCTGGAGTACCACCTGCTCCACGCCGCCCTCAAACAGCGTGCATTCAGCGACCGCCGCGCCGCCATCGACTATTTTCACAGCAGCCTCGCCGCAGGGCGCTACCGCAACCCCAGCGGCCACCGTTACGGCTACGCCCGCGCCCTGCTCGCCGCCCGCGACTACCCCCAGGCCAGAGAGGAACTCGCCCAGCTCCTGCGCGAAGAGGCCTTCCACCCCGCCTTTATCATTGCCAAAGCCGAAGCTCTGCTCCACAGCGGCGAGGGCAATGCCGCCGTCACCCTACTGCGCGATGCCCGCCTCCTCTACAGCGGCAGCCGCCCCCTCCTAATCGCCAAGGCGGAGACCCTGCTCTATCTGGAGCGCACCCAAGAGGCCGAACAGCTCCTGCTCCGCCACCTGCAACAAGAGAGCAGCGACCACCACCTCTACCGCCTCGCCGCCCAAGCGGTCGGCAGCAATGGCCGCATCGCCCTCGGCCACCTCTACCTCGCCGAATCGCTCTACCACCGGGGCCACCTGCGCGAGGCCCGGAACCAACTCGAGAGCGGCCTGCGTGCCGACGATGTCGATGACTTCCTCAGCGCCCGCCTCGCCGCCCGTCTGCGCCAGATCAGCCAGGAGCTGCGCCAGCCGTAGCCGTTGTCCAGGAGAACGATTACACGGCGGTCATCTGCTCTCTCTCCTCTATTTTTTGTTACAATACGCCACAGTCACCGATACGGTCGAGGGAGCGCCACGCCCCCTCCCCTCTTCATTCGTTATAACAGGAAAGCAGTATGATTATTGACCTCGCCACCCTCTCCGGCTACGCCGCCTACAACGCCATGACGCAAACTATCGTACCGCGTCCGGTTGCCTGGGTCCTCTCCGACAATGGAGATGGCGGCTACAACCTCGCCCCCTTCTCCTACTTTAACGCACTCACCAGCGAACCACCGCTCATCACCCTCTCGATTGGCAACAAAAGGGATGGCGAGGCCAAAGATACCCTGCACAACATCGTCACTCGCAACCACCTGGTGATTCACATCCCGCACCGTGAGCAGGCCGTGGCAGTAACCCACAGCGCCGCACCGCTAGCCCATGGAGACTCCGAAATCGCCCAACTCGGGCTAGAGCTAACCGAGTTTCCCGGCTTTTCTCTACCCCGCCTGGCGGAGTGCCGCATCGCCATGGGCTGCACCCACTACCAAACCCTGGAGATCGGCCCCCGTCCCCAGAGCTTGGTGGTCTGCCAAATCCAAAGCCTCTGGATCGATGACAACATTATCGACAGCCCCGCCGACGCGCCACTCCATCTCGATGCCCGCCGCCTCGACCCCCTCGGGCGACTCGGCGGCGACGAATATGTCACCCTCGGTGAGATTTTCACCGTCACCAACCCCTGAGCCTACGGAGCCTCCCCCATGCAGATGCAGCAGCGCAAACGCGGCCCCTACTCCATCTTCCAACGCTTCAACCGAATGTCGCTAGCACTGTTGCTGCTCATCGCCTTTGGTCTGCTCCTAGTGATCAACCTGGAGATGCGCCGTCACGCCCTCGCCGAGACCCACGCCCTGGCCACCCAGCAGTTGGCCCACTACCAGACCCTCCACCAAGGGCTGGCCACCGCTCCCCTCGCATCGCCCTCCTCCCCCCACGTCCTTGCCCGCGAGTGGGGCCACAGCGATCTGCCGGTACGCGAAGTTCACCTTCGTGCCAGCGACCCGCAGCAGCAGGTCGACCCCTTCGAACAGGCGCTGCTGCAACACCTCACCCAGCACCCCAGCACCGACTCCTTCGCCTCCATTCGGCGCCTTGAAGGGGCGCATTTTTACACCGTCATGCGCCAGGGGCTAACCTTCCAAGCCGCGTGCCAGCAGTGCCACCAGCCCTCCGCCGACGAAGCGGAGAACGCAGCACCGCCACTCCCCGGCTACGCCCTCGGCGACCCGGTGACCCTGCTCATCCTGCACGCCCCGCTGGCAGAGTCCTATCAACGCACCCAAACCCTCTCCCTGCGCCTCACCCTGCTCGTATTCGCCGCCCTTGGCCTACTCTTTATGATCCAGCGTATTTTGGTCGCCAAATACCTCGCTGCCCCGCTCCATGAGCTACGCCGCCGCTGCCACGCCCCCCTCACCCAGCCGCTGCCAATTCCACGCGAGCTGGAGTTGGTCGAGATCACCACCGCCCTCAACCGTCAGGCAGCGGCAACTGACGCAGAGGAGTCGGCAACCGAGGAGGAAGTTCCTCAAACGAAAAAGGGAGAACAGGAGGAGCCGAGAGGGTGAGTCGCCGCTTTGCACTGGTCGCCCCCTTTGCCCCGGCGGGCGAAGAGTGAGTCGCCGCTTTGAACTGGTCGCCCCCTTTGCCCCGGCGGGCGACCAGCCGCAGGCGATTCGCCGCCTGGTCGATGGGCTAAACCAGGGCGAGGCGGGAATGACCCTGCTCGGGGTCACCGGCTCGGGCAAAACCTTTACCATCGCCAATGTCATTCAAGAGGTGCAGCGCCCGACCCTGGTCTTTGTCCACAACAAAACCCTTGCGGCCCAGCTCTACGGAGAGTTTAAGGCGTTTTTTCCCCATAACGCAGTGGAGTACTTCGTCTCCTACTACGACTACTACCAGCCCGAGGCGTATGTCCCGGCTTCGGACACCTTTATCGAAAAAGATGCCTCGATTAATGAGCAGATCGAGCAGATGCGCCTCTCCGCCACCAAGGCGCTGATGGAACGGCAGGATGTGATAATCGTCGCCACCGTCAGTTGCATCTACGGCCTCGGCGACGTTCGCGCCTACCTGCAGATGCTGCTCCACCTTTCGCAGGGCGACCTGATCGAACAGCGGGCAATCCTGCGCCGCCTCGTCGAGCTGCACTACCAACGTAACGACCTGGAGCTGCAACGCGGCACTTTTCGGGTGCGCGGTGAGGTGATTGAGATCTACCCGGCAGAGTCGGAAAACGAGGCGCTGCGGGTCGAACTCTTTGATGGCGAGGTCGAACGCCTCACCCTTTTCGACCCCCTCACCGGCGCACTGCTGCGCCGGGTGCCGCGCTATACGCTCTACCCCAAGAGCCACTACGTCACCCCACGCGAAACCCTACTGGCCGCCGCTGAACAGATTAAGGAGGAGCTGCGCCACCGGCTGGAGGTGCTGTACCAGCGCGATAAACCGGTCGAGGCGCAACGGCTGGCCCAGCGTACCCGCTACGATCTGGAGATGATGCTGGAGCTGGGCTACTGCCAGGGGATCGAAAACTACTCCCGCTACCTCTCCGGTCGCCAGCCCGGCGAACCCCCGCCGACGCTGTTTGACTACCTGCCGCAAAATGCCCTGCTGGTGATCGACGAAAGCCACGCCTCGATACCGCAAATCGGCGGAATGTACAACGGCGACCGCTCGCGCAAAGAGACGCTGGTGGAGTATGGCTTTCGCCTCCCCTCGGCCCTCGACAACCGCCCGCTACGCTTCGCCGAGTTCGTCGAGCGCTCCCCCCAGACCCTCTATATCTCCGCCACCCCGCGCAGTTATGAGCTAGAACACTCCGAGGCGGTGGTCGAGCAGTTGGTACGCCCCACCGGGCTGGTCGATCCCGCGATTGAGGTGCGACCGGTTACCACGCAGGTCGATGATCTGCTCTCCGAGATCCACCTGCGCAGTGCCGTACAGGAGCGGGTGCTAGTCACCACCCTTACCAAACGGATGGCCGAGGATCTGAGCGACTACTTCAATGATCACGGTGTTAAAGTGCGCTACCTCCACGCCGATATTGACACGGTTGAACGGGTCGAGATTATCCGCGACCTGCGCCTCGGCGCGTTTGATGTGCTGATCGGCATTAACCTGCTGCGCGAGGGATTGGACATGCCCGAGGTCTCGCTGGTGGCGATTCTCGATGCCGATAAAGAGGGCTTTTTGCGCTCCGAAGGGTCGCTGATTCAGACCATTGGCCGCGCCGCCCGCAACGTCAACGGCAAGGCGATCCTCTACGCCGACCGCATCACCGCCTCCATGCGCCGCGCCATTGACGAAACCGAACGTCGCCGCGCCCGGCAAATTGCCCATAACCAGCAGCACGGCATCACTCCGCAAACCATTCGTAAGGCGATTCACGACATTATGGAGGGAGCCTATCCCGGCGCTCCGCTCTCCGCCGAACGCTACGCCAAGGTCGCCGAGGAGCTGGGCGACTACGCCGCCCTCACCCCGCAGCAGATGGCGAAAAAGCGCAAAGAGCTGGAGAAGCGGATGTACCAGCACGCCAAGAATCTTGAGTTTGAAGAGGCCGCCAAGCTGCGCGACCAACTTCAGGAGCTACGGGAAAAGGGGATTTTAGGCTCTAGGCTCTAGGTTTCTAGGTTCTAGACTCTAGGTCGCTGTTGCCGTCTCTTCCGTGACCTCCGCTGCTTCCTCCTCCACGGCGCTCTCTTCCACCTCTTCCGTGACCGCCGCTGCTTCCTCCTTCACGGCGCTCTCTTCCGCCTCTTCCGTGACCGCCGCTGCCTTCTCTGCTACGGCGGTGCGCTCTTCCACCTCCGTCTTCGCTGCTATTGCAATCTGCTCCATCTCCGGCTCCACAATCTCTTGCAGCTCGGGGCGCTGGTCGAAGGCACTGCGGTAAAGGCTGAAGAATTTGGTGATATTACGCACATAGCGCACCGTCTCCTGTCCGACGATCTCCAGAGCGGCGCGCTCGGTGTGTCCTAGCCACTGGTCGGGATCGAGTCCCATCGCCTCGGCCCGGCGGCGCATCTGGCGCACCTTGGCGGGACCGGCATTATAGGCGGCAAGGGTAAAGTGACGACGAGTCTCGGCATCCATCTCCGGCTGGTCGAAGTAGTGCTCACGCAAGAAGGCGAGGTATTTGATACCGGCGTGGATATTGCTTTCTAGATCGTGGACGTTAGGGAGTCCCACCACCGGATCGGCGGCAGTGCTGGGGCGCAGTTGCATGATGCCAACCGCCCCGGCGGGGCTGCGCCGGGAGTGGTCAAAGCCAGACTCTTGATAGGCAATAGCCGCAATGAGCAGCCAGTCAAAATCATACTTCCCGGCATAGCGCTGAAACAGCTCGGAGAGCTCTCGCAGACGTTTTCGATACGCTTCGTCTAGTGGATCGGCAACCTGGGTATTGGCAACAAAGTAGCGATCAAACAAGATATTACCAATGAGAGAGCCTCTTCGATTAGTGGCCACAAAGGCGTTTAAGCTCTCCAGCAGCTCTGGATTGTCGGGACGTACCGCCCAAGCGATCCGCCCTCCCTCATGAATCACGACCTCAGGGTAGAGTTGCAGTTGCGGCAAAGAGAGAGACCAGAGTTTGGCGACATGGTGATCGGCCACGGTCAATTCGATGATCCCACGATCCACCATCTCCAGCAGATCCTCAACCTGCATCCCCTCTATTGCTTCACTCACCGCAATCGCCGGTAGACCCTGGCTGACCAACTCCTTGCTGCGCTGTTGCAAGTGATCGGCAAAGCTGCTCGCTCGGGTGACAAACACCTGCCGACCCGCCAGCTCCGAAAGCCGCTCCAGTGCCGGGGCATCGCGTCGCCCAACCACGATTTCGTGGACCTCCTCCAGATAGGGATCGGTAAAGACGACCTGCTCAGCGCGCCCTGGGGTAATGGTGAGACCTGCGGCGATAATATCCCCTTTTCCTGCCAGTAGCGCGGGGATCAACTCATGAAAGGGGAGCGGGATAAAAACCAGCTCGGTATGCAGCTCGCGCCGCCCGATCCCGCGATTGAGCGATTTTTCGTACTGTTTCAGCAGTTCATACTCAAAACCCCGAGGAGTCGGGCCGACAAGAAAGAAATTAGTGCGGTTATAATTGACCAAAACCCGAACTGTACCACGTTCACGCAGCTCCGGCAGATCACCGGTAAAGGGGAGGTTGTGGCCGTGAGAAAAATCCTCCAAATCAGGGTAATGGTGCGGCTCATGCAGCAGCGCCGGAACCAGCAACAATACCAATGTAATAATGGCCAATCCCAGCAAGATCCGAGATCTCATGCGGTACCTCCCTCTCAGATTTCATGTCAGAAGGGACATTATAGCCGAAGAGGGTGACGCAATCATGGATCATAGATCATGGATCACGGGGCAGGCTCAGGTCGGGGAGGTTGGCGGTGCCGATAATCTGTAACACCGCACCAGCACCCAGAAAGAAGATGCAGGTGGCCAACAGCGCTGCCGAGTAGACATGCTCCATTCCCACTTCCCCAACCATCTGGTGTAGCACATAGAGGGTAACGACAGCGCTCAGATAGCTACTACCTGCCGCGAATAGGCTAATCTTTTGCAAGAGACTACGCGGCGTTGTCATTTCATCTTTCATAGTGTATATTTCCATTCATTGTCAGTAGTTCAGTCATCAACCTTTCGCTCCCCCCTCCATCCTCACCACCGCCCTTCTCTCTTCCCTCCCTCCGGGTGCGACTCAAAGAGTGAAGCTTTGGGCAGTACGGCACGACTTCGAGAGGGGGTCGTGGGTCGCTCTGCGGCGGTGACCGCTAGAGGGTATGAAGCTTTGGGCAGTACGGCACGACTTCGAAAGAAGGTCGTGGGTCACTCTGGGGCGGTGACCGGTAGCCTGAAGCACCGCCCTACAAGGCCTTGCACGTCGGTTTGAGTCGCACGCCCTCTCCCCTGCCTTTCGCGTACACCATAGCTGCATAATGACAAAACAAACTTGAGCAAGGTCATTTTTTGACCACTTCAGCGAAAAATGGGGAAGAGCGTTTTGGGGAACTTTCTGGTATCCTCCCCGCATCTCGCATCACCATCCACACATCGCCAGGACTGCCTCAATCCATGGGACGAATTGTTTGTATTGCCAATCAGAAGGGAGGAGTGGGTAAGACCACCACCTCCATCAACCTAGCCGCTGCGGTTGCCGCCAAGGGGCGCAAGGTGCTGCTCGTTGATCTCGACCCACAGGGCAACGCCACCACCGGCTGCGGAATCGACAAGTACCAGTTGGCCCACTCCACCCTAGATGCCCTGCTCGGCGAGGTTGCGGTGACCAAAATCGTGATCACCATCGCCGAGGATGGGATGGATCTGCTGCCGGCCAATGCCGACCTCACGGCTGCTGAGGTGGAGTTGATGGCTGCCCAGCAGAAGGAGCAGCGGCTGACGCAAGCACTAGCACCGGTGCGTGACGGGTATGACTATATCTTTATCGACTGCCCCCCCTCGCTGAACATGCTCACGGTTAACGCGCTCGTCGCCTCAGATGGGCTGATCGTGCCGATTCAGTGCGAATACTACGCACTAGAGGGGCTATCCTCACTGCTCGATACGATTCGCCAGATCCAGCAGAGCCGCAACCCGAACCTCAAGATCGAGGGGATTTTGCGCACCATGCACGACCCTCGCAACAACCTCTCCAGCGAGGTCTCGGCGCAGCTTATCGAACACTTTAGCGAGCTGGTGTTTCGTTCCATCATCCCGCGCAACGTTCGGGTCGCCGAGTCACCCAGCCACGGTATGCCAGTTTTGCGGTATGATAAGAACTCACGCGGGGCGATTGCCTACCTAACACTGGCCGGGGAGTTTCTCGGACGCGAAGCGGCGGGGCGCAAAACCTCTGCATAGAGGCCATAGGATTAACGCAGGACGAGAGCGGCATGTCAAAAAAACGAGGTTTGGGAAGGGGGCTGGATGCCCTCCTGGGGGCAGCAACCCACCACCCGGTGGCAGTCGGTGGTTCCATAGAGCAACCACCGTCAGCGGCCGCAGAAGCAGTGGGTGGTTCCACAGAGCAACCACCGTCAGCGACCGCAGAAGAGGAGACCGCAGTGGAAGTAGTGCCAACGCAATCGCACACCACCGCTGCCGCTCCGCCGGAGGAGGGGAGGCGCTTGCGCCACCTGCCAATTGAGCAGATCCAGCGCGGACGCTTTCAGCCACGCCGCGAATTTAACCCGGAGGCGCTTAAGGAGCTGGCCGACTCCATCGCTGCCCAGGGGGTCATTCAGCCAATTGTGGTGCGCCCCCTAGCGAGCGGCGCAGTGGGCTACGAACTGATCGCCGGGGAGCGGCGTTGGCGGGCGGCGCAGCAGGCCGGACTCGATACGATTCCGGCGCTGGTGCGGGAGGTCGATGACCAAGCGGCGCTGGCGCTGGCGCTAATTGAGAATATTCAGCGCCAGGATCTCAACCCGCTGGAGGAGGCCTCCGCCCTGCAGCGACTGCTGGAGGAGTTCGCCCTCACCCATCAGCAGGTTGCGCAGGCGGTCGG
>SLIM01000223.1 GCA_007135625.1 Gammaproteobacteria bacterium | reverse complement strand
GCGAGACGCGAGACGCGAGACGCGAGACGCGAGGTGCGAGACGCGAGGTGCGAGGCGCGAGACGCGAGGTGCGAGGCGCGAGACGCGAGGTGCGAGGCGCGAGGCGCAAGCGAGGCGCGAGACGCAAGCGAGGCGCGAGACGCAAGCGAGGCGCGAGACGCAAGCGAGGCGCGAAATCTAGAAAATGCCCCCTGCCCTCTGACCCAGCTTACCCCCCCAACATGACCGATCTATGAAGAACTCGAACCTCGCACCTCGGCCTTGGCCATCCTTCCGGTCAATACCTTGATCGGAGAGCGTCAAGCGGAGCATTTCGCTCCAAGGACTCAGCCACTTACGGCGGGACTTTCGCTGTGAGCGGTCAAGGTGGCCGGAACTATGATCAAGGCCCTCGGCAGCAAGTCCAGCGACCACCTGTTCCAGTCCGGCTGTGTCTGTTTTTCGCCTTGACTCCATTCTCCTAAGGATGGGATACTCCGAGGTGCAGGTTTTGGGTCAAGAAGTACCTGGCCTGTACGGTGTCAAAAAAACAGTGAGGAGATTTCAGTCATGTTAGCTGCGGTTGAAGGGGTGTATGAAAACGGCGTGGTGCGCTTGCTGGAGCCGCTACCGGGAGGAGTGCAGCAGGCGCGGGTAGTGGTCACTTTTCTACCCGATACATTGGCTCCCTTGCCCCGGAATGCAGCGCCCCAAAAGTCTACAAACCAGGAACAGAAGGTTTCAATACCACCGCGTCCGATGATTGGCGATGCCGTGGTCGATCACTACCAGCCCCGCACCGAGCTGGGACGTCAGTTGATCGAATTGCGCCGCACTTACATTGAAGAGGGTGGGAAACTGCTCAGTTGGGAAGAGATCGATGCAGAGGTACATGAACGACGTGGCGGTGCAGCCGATGACTAAGCGCACCTATATCGATGCCAATCTGCTGATTGCGGCATGGCATGGCAAGGATGATGCGGGTATGGCAGCCATGGCCATACTGGAAGATGGGGGACGAACCCTCTTGGTCAGTGATGCTCTGTGGCTGGAGGTGATGCCTAAGGCGATTTACCAGCAGCAAAAAAATGAAATTGCCTTCTATCAGGCTATTTTTCAATGTGCAGAGCATGGGTTCTGGCGGATTGAAGTACTGCAACAGGCCCACAACCTAGCGCAGCGTTACGGCATCGCCGCCATGGATTCGATTCATGTCGCCACCGCCTTGGCCATGGGTGCGGATGAGTTCGTTAGTGGCGAAAAGCCTACCAAGCCGATGTTCCGCGTAACAGAACTGTCCATTACCTCTTTGCGAAGTAGTACACCATGACCGCTTTTCTGCGGCTGTTGGCCTGCGTGCATGGCTGGAAGATTTGTATATCGAATTTATTTTAAGGCACGCATGGGATTGGATGGGCGAGGTCGAGGTAAAGAATTAAAGTCCAGAGGCGATCTGATGCCATTATTTTTGAACTTAAATATAGAAACCGACCTTTCGTACCTTGCGATTTTAACAAATTGTTTTAGCTCTATTATTCTTTAATCTTCCATGCTGGAATAAAAAGAAATTTTTTCTAAATCAATCTGTTGTCGGATGGGTGCGGAATGTCGGTGAAAATATAGAGAAAAGCCGAAAACGCCAAGCCTATTTGAGCAAGCACTCGGCAGCAAGTCCAGCGACCACCTGTTCCAGTCCGGCGCGGCGGGAGCCTTTAATCAAAATCAGTTGCTCGGAGTGCAGGCGAGGAAGCGCGTGGGCGAGGAGTGCGTTGCTGTCGCTGAAGCAGCGGGCGCGGGGGCCGTAGGTGGGGGCGGCGGCGGTGGCGGGGCCGATCAGCCAGAGTTGCTCGATTCCTGCGGTTTTAGCGGCCTCTCCGAGTTCGCGGTAGTGCTGTTCGGCGGCGCTGCCAAGTTCGGCCAGTTCGCCGAGGATCAGGCAGCGCTCACCGGGTTGCTGTGCGAGGTGGTGAATGGCGGCGAGTACCGAGTCGGGGTTGGCGTTGTAGCTGTCGTCGATCAGGCTAGCGCCGTTGCGTCCGGGGCGCGGTTGTAGTCGCCCGCGTACTGAGGCGACCTGTTCGAGTCCTTGGCGGATCGCTTGCGGGTCGATGGCGAGCGCCCAGGCGGCGGCGGCGGCGGCGAGGGCGTTGGCGTGGTTATGTTGGCCAGTGAGTTGGAGGGCGATTTCGAGTTGCCAGTCGGGACTCTGAATGCGGAGGCGATTGTGGTCGAGCGATTCGCCGTAGAGGAGGATGGGCGGGTTGGTTGCGGGTCGCGCCGAGGAGCGATCTACAGCAGGTCGCGCTGAAGGGTGATCTACAGCAGGTCGCGCCGAGGAGCGATCTACAGCAGGTCGCGCTGAAGAGCGATCCCCATGCTTCATGGTAAAACCGATGCGGCGGTAGCTACCGGGGAGGTGGTACCAGTAGTCCCCCCACAGGTCATCGGCATTGTAGATCAGGCTGCCGTTGGGGGCGAGGCCGGTGACGATTTCGCCTTTGGCGCGGGCGACTCCGGCGATGCTGCCGAAGCCTTCGAGGTGAGCGCGTCCGGCGTTGTTGAGAATCGCCACATCGGGGGCGGCGAGGCTGCTGAGGTGAGCGATTTCGCCGCTGTGGTTGGCCCCCATTTCGATGACCGCGTAGGGGTGGTGGCGGAGGCGAAGGAGGGTGAGGGGTACACCTATGTGGTTATTAAGATTGCCTTCGGTGGCGAGGGTGGGGGCGACCTGGCGGAGAATGGCGGCAGTCAGCTCTTTGACGGTGGTCTTGCCGTTGCTGCCGGTAATGGCGACTAGCCGGGGGTTGCTGTGGCGGCGGTGGTGGGCGGCGAGCTGGCTGAGGGCGGCGAGGGTGTCGGGGAGTTGTAGTTGGGGGATTGCGCTTGCCGACTCCCCCGCGCCGGGGTGATCGGCGGCAACCAGTGCGGCGGTTGCACCTCGGGCGGCGGCCTGGGGGAGGTAGTGGTGGCCGTCAAAGCGGGGGCCGCGCAGGGCGACGAAGAGCGCTCCGGCGGGGAGGGTGCGGCTGTCGATGGAGACCCCGTCAAACTCGGCAGAGTTGCCGCAGAGGGTGCCGCCGAGAAGGTGTTGCAACTGTTTAAGGTCGCCTTTCATGGTGCGCTCCGAGGGGCGAGAAGTTGGCGGATAACCGCAAGATCACTCAATGGGTAAACTTTAAGGTCGCCTTTCATGGTGCGCTCCGGGGGGCGAGAAGTTGGCGGATAACCGCAAGATCACTAAACGGATAGAAAACGTCGCCGATCTGCTGGGTCTGTTCATGCCCTTTACCAGCGACTAGCAGGAGATCTCCGGCGCTGGCGTGGGCGATAGCGTGGGCTATCGCTTGGCGGCGGTCATGTTGGATCTCTACTGCGTCGGGTCGCTCCATTCCGGCACGAATTTGCTCGATGATGGTGGCCGGCTCTTCGTGTCGGGGGTTGTCGTCGGTGAGGATGACTTGGTCGGCGTACTGCTCGGCGATGGCTCCCATGAGTGGGCGTTTGCCGGAGTCGCGGTTGCCGCCGCAGCCGAAGAGGCAGAGGAGCCGCCCGCTGGTGTGTTGACGGAGTGCTTGAAGGACTTGTTGTAGAGCATCTGGGGTGTGGGCGTAGTCAACCACAATCTGCGGTTGGTCGCGGGTCGCTGGGTGGCAGGAGCTTGACTCTACAAGCTGCATCCGTCCGGGAATGGGGGGGAGGGTGGCGAGGCGTGGCTGTAGGGTTTCCCAGCGATCTCCACGCAGCAGCAGGGCGGTGAGGGCGGCGAGCAGGTTGGAGAGTGCGAAGTGGCCGAGCAGCGGGACTTCCAGGGTGTGGCGGCCCCAGGCTCCGGCGAGGGTGAGGCGGCAGCCGCTGGGGCGGGGTTGGAGCTGTTCGGCCCAAAGGTCGGGGAGGTGCGGGTGGGTCGCTGCGCCGGGGGGGTGGAGGGAGTAGCCGATCCGTTGCACGCCGGTTGGGGCTTGGTGGTAGAGGCGGCGGGCGGTGGGGTCGTCGAGGTTGTAGATGCCGTGTTCTAGGTCTGGGTGGGCGAAGAGTTGTGCCTTGGTGGCGATGTAGTGTTCCAAGGTGGGGTGGTAGTCGAGGTGGTCGCGGGTGATGTTGGTGAGAATTGCGCTGCGGAAGGTGATTCCGGCGACCCGCTGCTGGTCGAGTCCGTGGGAGGAGACCTCTAACGCTGCGGTGGTTGCCCCTTGTGCTACTAGTTCGGCGAAGAGTCGCTGGAGTTCAATCGGCTCAGGGGTGGTGTGGCGGGTCGGGGTGAGCGCCGGGGGGATGCCGCTGCCGAGGGTGCCGATCACTCCTGCCGCTGGGCTGAGGTGGGCGATGATCCAGGCGGTGCTGGTTTTGCCGTTGGTGCCGGTGATGCCGATGGTGTGGAGTTGGCGGGAGGGGTCGCGGTAGAAGCGGGCGGCAAGGGGGCCGAGCTGCTGGCGCAGTTGCGGTACCGAATACCACGGGAGGGGGCTGGCGGCGGCGCTGGCGGCGCTGCGTGCTGCTGACCAGGCTCCGCCCGCTTGGTAGAGCAGGGCGCTGGCCCCTTGTGCCTGGGCCTGCTGGTGGTGGTCGAGGCCGTGGCTGTGGCTGCCGGGGAGGGCGCAGAAGAGCGCTCCGGGGGTGACTTGGCGGCTGTCGCTGGTGAGTCCGCTGCTGTGCTCGACGAGGCGGTGGAGGTCGCTCATCGAGGGCGTTGTGGGGGGGTGGCTCATGGTACGACTCCGGGGGCGGCGAGGCGGACACCGTCGGGGCCGAGGTCGTCAGGGGGGACGTTGAGCAGGCGCAAGGCTTGTCCGACGACGCGGGAGAAGACCGGGGCGGCAACCACTCCGCCATAAAACTGCCCGCGTGGTTCGTCAATGACTACAACCATCGCTAGGCGCGGGTTGCTGGCCGGGGCGATGCCGGCGAAGAGGGCGAGGTGGCGGTCGTCGGAGTAGCGTCCATCAATCACTTTTTTGACGGTTCCGGTTTTGCCGGCGACCCGGTAGCCGGGGATCGCGGCGCGTAGCCCGGTGCCGCCGCGTGCGGTGCTTCCCTCCATCATGGCGCGGACTGACCAGGCGGCATCGGAGTTGATGGCGCGTTCGCCGATGGCGAGCTGTTCGACCGGGAGCAGCGAGGTCGGGCGGCGCACGCCGTCGGCGGCGAGGGTGGCGTAGGCGCGGGCGAGTTGTAGCGAGGTGACGGTGAGGCCGTAGCCGAAGGAGAGGTTGGCGTGGCGGATCTGTGACCAGCGGTGGGTGGGAGCGAGTTGTCCTGCGCCTTCGCCGGGAAAGCGGGTGTGGGTGGGAACTCCGAAGCCAAAACGGTTGAGACACTCCCAGAAGCGGGTGGGGGGGATCATGAGCGCGACTTTGGTGGAGCCGACGTTGCTGGAGCGGGCGATTAGGGTGGCGAGGTCGATCTCGCCGTAGTTGCGGGCATCGGTGATCCGTTTATTGCCAATCAGGATGGAGCCGGGGTTGGTGTCGATGGTGCTGTCGAGATCGACCCGTCCGGCATCAATGGCGCAGGCGACGGTGAAGGGCTTCATGGTGGAGCCGGGTTCATATTGGTCGGTGAGGGGGCGGTTGAGGTAGCTTTCGTCGCGGTTGCGCTTTTCACCGTTGGGATTGAAGGCGGGGTAGCTGGCCATCGCGAGGATTTCGCCGTTGCGGGTGTCGAGGAGGATGGCGTGGCCGTGGCGGGCGCGGCTTTGGCGTACCGTCTCTTTAAGGCTGGTGTAGGTGATGTATTGAATGCGCTGGTCGAGGCTGAGGCGGATATCTTCGCCGCGTTGTGCCGGCAGCAGGCTTTCGACGTTTAGCATTTTGGCGTGGCCGTCGCGAACCACCCGTTTGCGTCCCGGCGCTCCGCGCAGTTGTTGGTCGTAGAGGAGTTCTAGCCCCTCTTGCCCTTGGTCGTCAACATCGGTAAAGCCGAGGAGTTGGGCGAAGACTTCGCCGGTGGGGTAGAAGCGGCGGTATTCACGCTCCAGGCCGACGCGATTGGTGCGTACCTGTTCCAGCAGTTGCGTGATGGGCTCGGCTTCGTCGGGAGTGAGGCGACGGCGCAGAAAGGTGTAGGAGGTGCGGCTGGAGCGTTCGAGCTGGGCATCGAGTTGGGCGCGGGTGCGTCCGAGCAGGAGGGCGAGCTGGTTGAGAAACTCGGTCTGTTCGGGGGGCATGGCAAGCAGCGCTCGGGGGTTGGCCCAGACCGAGTAGACCGGGGCGGAGACGGCGAGGGGTACTTGGTTGCGGTCGAGAATCACTCCTCGGGTGAGGTTGACCTCCTCTACCCGGACGTGGCGACGCTGCCCCTCTCGCTGCAGGAAGTCGGTTTCGAGGATCTGTTGTTGTACGGCGCGTGCCGTTAGGCCCAGGCCGCCGAGGGCTAGCAGGCCGAGGACAAAGAGCCGTCGCGCTCGGTAGTTAGGCGTGGTTTTTGGCTCTCCCGCTGCGCTGCGCGGGAGCGCGGGTTTGGCGGGCCGTTTTCCCGAGGGGAGAAAGCTTTGGAGCTTGGCACGGAGTGCGGCGAGGGGCTGCTGCCAGCGCGATTGGGTGGAAGCGCTCTGGGTGCGCGATTTTTTGCGGGAATCATTCGACATGGAGGATGACGACCTTATCTGCTGCGGGTACGGTCATGCGCAGTTGTTCGCGGGCGATACGCTCGACGCGGTCGGGGGTTGCCCAGGTACTGCGTTCGATGGTGAGTTTTTTCCAGAGGGTGTCGGCCTCCTCTTGTTCGGCTTGCAAAGCCTGAAGCTGCTGGAAGGTGGTGCGGGTGGTGTATTGCGACCAGGTGACGGCGACTCCGCTGATCACCACCGCTAGCAACAGCGTGAGGAGTAGGGTCAGTTGGTTGCGGTAGAGGGTCATGGGAGTGCTTCGGCAGTGCGTAGCAGGGCGCTGCGGGCGCGTGGGTTGGCCGCTAGTTCGGCGCGGTCGGGGCGTTGTGCCTTGCCGATCAGGCGCAGGCGGGCGGCGTGGCGCTCGCCGGTGACTGGGAGTCCTTTGGGGAGGCGTTGGCCAAGTGCTTGGTCGCGCATGAAGCGTTTTACCATGCGATCCTCAAGCGAGTGAAAGGTGATTACGGCGAGGCGGCCACCGGGGGCGAGGAGTTGCAGGCTGGCGGTCAAGGCCCGCGCTAGCTCGCCTAGCTCGTCGTTGAGGTGGATGCGAATCGCTTGAAAGGTGCGCGTGGCCGGGTGTTTGTCGCGCTCTCGGGTGGGGATGGTTTGGGCGATCAGTTGGGCGAGCTGGGTGGTGGTGTGCAGCGGGGTGTGGCTGCGGGTTTGGGCGATGGCCTGGGCGATGCGATAGGCGTAGCGCTCCTCTCCAAGTTCCCGAAATACTCGCGCCATTGCTTCGACTTCGGCGCTGTGTAGCCACTCTGCGGCGGTGGCTCCGGTGCGGGTATTCATGCGCATGTCAAGGGGGCCGTTGCGCTGGAAGCTGAAGCCCCGCTCCGCTTCGTCTAACTGCGGTGAGGAGAGTCCGATGTCAAGAAGGATGCCGTTGAGTGTGTGGTCGGCAATGCCGTTTGCGGCGGCGGCTTGCTGCATTGCGGAGAAGGGGGTCGCGGTGAAGCGAAAACGGGGGTCTTGCCAGCTTTGTGCCTCTGCTTCTGCCTGGGGGTCTTGGTCGAGCGCAAGGAGTTGCCCTTGGGGGCCAAGTTGTTGGAGGATGCCTCGACTGTGGCCTCCTCGCCCGAAGGTTGCGTCGAGGTAGCGGCCCGCTGGCTGGATCTGTAACGCCGTCAAGGCTTCTTGGTAGAGTACGGGGATGTGCATGGTGTTGGTTCGATGGGGGATGGTGACGACATTGCTCTTCTGTTCTCTCTTCTTCGCTATAGTACATCTGCGCTTAAGAAAGGTCAATTTTTGACGGCAGTTCGTGAAGAGGTACGAGGTGCGAGGTAGGAGTAGGTAGGTTGGGGTGACGAAGGAACCCCAACAGCGTTGCGCGTTGTTTGACACCCGTTAAGCTTTGGGTCTATACTACAGCCAATCCCCACTAGGTATGTGTTGGCGGGTTGTAGCTACGTTTGGGACTCTCGCAACGTAGTGGAGTCACGAACTCACGATTGAACGGCAGTCGTGGCAGGAGAAAGAGATGAAAATTGATACATTAAAACTTTCTGGTTTTCGCGGGGCGGTGGATTTACCACTGACTCTACATCGACAACTCTCCGTATTTGTCGGGGTGAATGGTGCGGGTAAATCGACCGTGCTAGATGCCTTAGCATTGACCCTCTCATGGGCGGCCAGCCGGATTCGACATGCCGGTGCGTCAGGACGACCGATTGATGAAGCGGAGATCACCAATAAGAAATCGACAGCGACTATCCACCTTGTATGTGAAACAGAACAGGGACGGGTTGAATGGCGATTGTCCAAGAGTCGTACAGGCCATGCTGCAGAAGAAAAAAGCACTTTTCATCAGTTGTCAGGCTATACGAAGAGTCTCCAGAGTCGGATTGCCGAAGCTGGTGAACACTTTGATCTGCCACTTTTTACCTATTATCCTGTCAATCGGGCAGTATTGGATATTCCGCTACGCATTCGGGAGAAGCATCGCTTCTCGCTGCTCTCCGCCTACGACGATGCACTGACCGCTGGGGCAAATTTCAGAACTTTTTTTGAATGGTTTCGTGAGCGGGAAGATCTGGAAAATGAGAATCGCAAATACTGCGATCAGTTGATTAAGCCAGAGGGATTTAGCTTTCCGGATCACCAATTGGAGGCAGTTCGCCAGGCACTGGCTAGCTTTTTGCCAGAATTTGGCAACCTGACGGTACGGCGCAACCCTTTGCGAATGGAGGTGGAAAAAAGCGGGCAGCGTTTGACGGTCAACCAGCTCTCCGACGGCGAGAAGTGCATGATTGCTCTGATTGGTGATCTGGCACGCCGCTTTTCTATCGCGAATCCAACGCGGGATAATCCGCTAGAAGGGGTTGGTATTGTGATGATCGACGAAATCGATCTGCACCTGCATCCGAAGTGGCAACGGCTGGTGGTTCCCAACCTACTGAAAGTTTTCCCGAACTGTCAGTTCATCGTATCGACGCACTCGCCGCACGTCATCACCCATGTGCAGCCGGATTCTCTCTACATGTTGGAGCAGAAACCACAGGGCATTCAGATGGATCGGCCACGTGAATCTTTCGGTAAGAGTGTCGACCGGGTACTGGAGGATCTGATGGGATTGGCGACCACACGTCCGGACGAGGTTGAGCGGGATCTGCGTGAAATGTTTCTGGCTATCGACCATGGAGGACTCCAGGAGGCACGAGGAAAAATCGAACGTCTGCGGAAATCCATAGGTGATGACCCCGATCTTGTCCGGGCCGATGTGCTGATTCGCCGCAAGGAGATCATTGGTAAGTGAAACAGATCACCAAGGAGACAGAACCACAAGAGCTGCAAAATTGGAAAGCAAAGGAGAATGCTGACTGGAAGCCAACCTATGATGACTTACGCGGCACGGAAAAGCAGGCGGTGAAACGAGCGTTGATGGTCGAACAGGGTTTTCTCTGCTGCTATTGCGAGCGCCGACTAACGGAGGAAGACTCCCATATTGAGCATTTCAGGCCGCAGAATGATCCCTTATGTGATCCGCTAGATTACGGCAATCTGCTTTGCTCCTGCCAAAACAAGATCCCCAAAGGCCACCCACGTCACTGTGGGAATCTGAAAAACGACTGGTTTGATGAAGTACTACTGATTTCGCCGTTGTCTGCGGATTGCGAGGAGCGTTTTCGCTTTACTGGTGACGGAATGATTTATCCAGTCTCCTCCGACGATGATGGTGCCAAAAATACTATTTGTAAGATAGGGCTGGATATACCTAAGCTCAACGATCTACGCAAGAATGCAATTGCTCCTTTTGTAGATGAGACGCTGGATGAGGCGGATTTCAAGAGCTTTGTAGCAGGCTATTTGGCTCAGGATGCGGATGGCAGATTCGGGGAGTTCTGGATGACTATTCGGTATCTTTTTCCCATGAGAGAAAACTAGATACAATGAACTAGAGGGACTTGATTACGGTTCCAGCCAAAGCAGTATGCTGCCGCGAAGCATCTGCCACTCAATCACCCGTCCAGCGATGCATTAATGATCGTAAACATATACTACCGACTCTTGCGCTTTCTCCGCAAAGTCGTTACCTTGTCTGCACCTCCTTGACCACTGAACCCGATTACCCATGTTGAGTGAAATACTCCTGACCGCTACGGTCGCTACTGCCGCCTGGCTGGTCATCCGCCAGCGTCGCAATCCCCGACCGCCGCTCTACACCCCCCGCCCT
>SLIM01000340.1 GCA_007135625.1 Gammaproteobacteria bacterium | reverse complement strand
TCTGATCACCCTCTTCTCTGATACCTTCTACATTATGGACTCGGAGAGCGCCATTGAGCGCAAATACAGCGATTTAAGCCTGATCATCCGCCCCGACATGCGGCAGTACAAACTCCTCGACCACCTGTTTGAATTCAAGTATTTGAGCCTGAAGGCGCTAAAGGGAAGCGGCGATACCCTCAAGCAGCAGTCGCACGAAACCCTGTTAGAACTGCCCCTGGTGCAAGAGAAGCTCCAGCAAGCCGAAGCGCAACTCGCCGACTACCGCGCCACCTTGGAGGCGGTCTACGGCGACGCGCTACGCCTTCAGACCCACGCCGTGGTTGCGCTCGGGTTTGAGCGCTTGGTGTGGCGTAGTTGTAGCGGATAGGAGAGCCTCTCTTCCGCCCCGCCTCTTCTAACACCATAGACACCCCGCTTTTTCCTTGTGGGGTAAGATGCTATCCTCAGCACCTTCATGCCACCCATCACCGGACTCTCTGCGATGAGCAATCCCAACCGGGTCTTAATCTGGATGACCCTGTTTTTGACCTGCGTTCTAATTGCCGCGACGCTGCTTCATCAGGCGTTGCTGGACGCTTTTTTTGCCAACCATCTCTTTAATGGCATGATTTTGGCGGTTTTGATTATCGGTGTCCTGGTCAACATCCGCCAGGTAGTGATCCTGCACCCCGATGTCACCTGGCTTGATCGCTTCCCGGCGAGTCTGCGGGATCGTACCCTAGCCCCTCGGCTACTGTTGCCGATGGCCAAGATGCTAGAGAAGCGGACACGTGGACACCGCATGTCGGCGATGACCATGCGCTCGGTGCTGGATGGCATTCGGATGCGTCTGGATGAGTCTCGCGACATCTCCCGCTACCTCACCGGACTGCTGGTCTTCCTCGGCCTGCTTGGCACCTTCTGGGGACTACTCGACACCATCGGCGGAGTCTCTGCGGTGATCGCCGAACTCTCCACCTCCGGCGCGGAGAATGGCGATGTGGCCGCCTCTTTTCAGCATCTGATGCAGAGCATTCAAACCCCGCTCGGAGGCATGGGTACCGCCTTCAGCTCCTCCCTGTTTGGCCTTGGCGGGGCGGTGGTGATCGGCTTCCTCGACCTGCAAGCGGGGCATGTGCAGAACCGCTTTTTTAATGAGCTGGAAGATCGCCTCTCCGATATTGCCCACGTCAGCGGCGGCACCCTGGCGCTGGAGTCGGATCAAGGGCTGCCCGGCCTGATCGAGGCGCTGCTGGAGCAGACCGCCGACAGCCTCGACCGGCTGCAACTGCTGATCGCACGGAATGAGGAGGCGCGAACCGCCCAAAACAGCCGCCAGTTGGCGCTGCATGAGCGGATCGCCGACCTGCTGGAGCAGTTGCGCAGTGAGCAGCGGGTGGCGCAGGGGGAGCAGGCGGAACTCGCTCCGGCACTGCGTCAGCTTACCCAGCAACTGCGCGAGCCGTCGAGTGGCGGCGAACAGATGCAGCGTCATATCCGCAATCTCGATGTGACCCTCGGGCAACTGCTGCAAGAGAGTACCAGCGGACGCGAGCGGCTGATTGAGGAGTTGCGGCGCGAAGTGCGCCTGCTCGCTCACTCCCTCTCTCGTCGCCCGCCTGAGAGCGAATAAACCCTACCCCGCACCATGCTCACCAGCCGCCGCAACCGCCATACCACCGATGCCTGGCCAGGTTTTGTCGATGCCCTCGCCTCGGTGCTGTTGGTCTTCATCTTCATGCTGATGATCTTCGTGCTCGGGCAGTACTTTCTCACCGACGTGCTGCTCGGACGTGATCGCGCTCTCGATCAACTGCGCCAAGAGATCGCCCAACTGGCCGAGCGCCTGTCGATGAGCGAAAGCACTCGCAGTGCGCAGCAGCAGCAGATCATTACCCTGCAAGGGCGGTTGGAGGTCACCCTTACCGAGCGCGAGACCCTTACTCGTCGCCTGGCCGACAGCGAGGCGCTGCGCCGCGCTGCCGAGCAGCGGGTGGCGACTAGCGAGCAGGCGTTGGAGCTTACCTTGCTTGAACTCGCCTCGCTGCTGCAAGATATTGCTGCGTTGCAGACCCTGCGCCAGCAGTTGGAGCGCGAGGTGGCGGCGCTGGTCAGTAGTGGCGAGCAGCGGCAGAGCGAGCTGGGTGCGCTGCGGGATCGTTCTCAGGTGCTAGAGGCGCGGTTGGCTGCGAGTGAGGAGCGTACTCTCCTGGCCCAGCGAACGGTGGAGCAGCGCCAGATTCGGATTGCGGATTTGAGCGCCCAGATTGAGGAGACCGCCCAGGCGCTGCGCGAGGAGCAGCAACTGAGTGCGCGGCGGCGTGATGAGGTGCGTGAATTGCAGCGCCAGATGATCGCCCTGCAGGAGCAGTTGAGTGCCATTGCCCACGCTTTGGAGCTGGCCCAGGAGACCGTCGGTGTGCAGCAGGTGGAGTTGGAGCAGTTGACCCAGCGCCTTAACCTGGAGCTGGCGCGGAAGGTCGAGGAGTTAAGCCGCTACCGCTCTGAGTTTTTTGGGCGGCTGCGCGAGGTGCTGGGTGACCATCCCGATATCCATATTGAGGGGGATCGCTTTACCTTTCAGTCGGAGCTGCTTTTTGACTCTGCTGCTGCCGAGCTAGGCCGCGCTGGGGAGGAGCAACTGCGCAAGCTGGCGGCAACGGTGAATGAGTTGCTGGGCGCTATTCCGCAAGATATTGAGTGGGTTTTGCGCATTGATGGCCATACCGACAAGCGCCCGATTCGTAGTGCCCGTTTCCCTTCCAACTGGGAACTCTCAACCGCCCGTGCTATCTCCATTGTGCGCTTTCTGGTAGAGCAGGGGATTCCTCCTGAGCGTCTTGCCGCGACCGGGTTTGCCGAGTTTCATCCGCTCGATGAGGCGGAAAATGCGCAGGCTTACAGTCGTAATCGACGCATTGAAATTAAGCTGACCGGGCGTTAAGCTTTCTATTGTTCCCAATTCCTAGTGATCTAACCGAGAGAAACCAATGAGTCAGAACACCCCTTTCCGCGAATTAATCCTTCTGCGTCACGCTAAATCCTCCTGGGAGAACGATGCCGCCAATGATTTTGCACGTCCCCTCAACCGCCGAGGCGAGCGTGATGCCCCACGCATCGGCAACTGGCTGCGTGACCAGGGGTTCTATCCCGACCTCATACTCGCCTCACCCGCTGAACGGGCAAAACAGACGATCCTTGCCGTTAGTGAGGCGATGGAGGGCAAGCCCGAGCAGATCGTTTGGGAGCGCGGTATCTATGAGGCCAATATCTCTACCCTACTAGAGGTGATTCGTGGGATCAGTGACGATGCCCGCCGTGTCCTGCTGGTGGGCCACAACCCCGGCCTGGAGTCCCTCGCCCTCTACCTGATTGGGCCGGGTGCCGAGCTGGAGTATGGTTTTATGAAGACCGCTACGGTGGTGCGGATCGCCATGCCGAGCCACTGGATCGACGTAGGCCAAAACAGCGGTAAGCTGCTGCAAGTGATGCAGCCTCGCGAGCTGGCGTAGAGAGAGAAGAGAAGAGAGAAGCACTTACCGGGAGATGCTCCCTAATTTTACCCACAGAGGTGGTCGATGGCTTTGAGTGATATTCACGCGCAGCGGATTTTGATTGTCGATTTTGGCTCTCAATATACCCAGTTAATCGCCCGGCGAATCCGCGAGTCGGGGGTCTTTTGCGAGATCCTCCCCTACGACAACTGCCTCTCGGCACTGGAGGAGGGGGGGCTTAGCGGAATTGTCCTCTCCGGTGGCCCGGAGAGTGTCACCCAAGCGCAGAGTCCCCGCGCCCCGCAGGCACTCTTTACCCTTGGGGTGCCGCTGTTGGGGGTCTGTTACGGCATGCAGACCATGGCGCAGCAGTTAGGCGGAGAGGTGCGCTCCTACTCCGCTCATGAGTATGGATATGCTCAGGTGCGGGCGCGCGGTCACTCCCGCTTGTTGCGAGACATTGAGGATCACACCAGCCCCGAGGGGTACGGGCTGCTCGATGTCTGGATGAGCCATGGCGACCGGGTCGAGCGCCTGCCGCCCGGTTTTGCGGTGATCGCCGAGACCGATAGCGCCCCGATTGCGGCGATGGCCGATGAGGAGCGGCGGTTCTATGGGGTGCAGTTTCACCCCGAGGTGACTCACACCCACCAGGGAAAGCGCATCTTGGAGCGTTTTCTGTTTGAGATCTGTGGCTGCGATGTCCGCTGGACTTCTAGCGCGATTATTGAGGATGCCATCGCCCAGGTGCGCCACCAAGTGGGGGAGGGGAGGGTGGTGCTGGGTCTCTCCGGTGGGGTTGACTCCTCGGTGGTCGCCGCCCTGCTGCACCGTGCGATTGGTTCCCAACTGACCTGCGTGTTTGTCGATAACGGCCTGCTGCGGCTGCATGAGGGGGATCAGGTAATGGCCACCTTCGCCCGCCACATGGGGGTGGAGGTGATTCGGGTGGATGCGGAGGAGCGCTTTTTGCATGCGCTCCAAGGAGTCAGCGAACCGGAGCGTAAGCGCAAAATTATCGGCAATCTTTTCATTGCGATTTTTGAGGAGGAGGCGGGGCGACTCGAAGGGGTTCACTATCTGGCCCAGGGTACGATCTACCCCGATGTGATCGAGTCCGCCGGGGCCAAATCGGGCAAGGCCCACGTCATCAAGTCACACCACAATGTCGGGGGGCTACCCGAACAGATGAAGCTGGAGCTGGTCGAACCGTTGCGCGAGCTGTTTAAGGATGAGGTGCGGCGCATCGGTGTTGAGCTGGGGCTGCCGAGTGATATGGTCTATCGTCACCCCTTCCCCGGCCCTGGATTGGGGGTGCGAATCCTTGGCGCGGTGACCAAGGAGTATGCCGATCTACTGCGCCATGCCGACCACCTTTTTATCAGCGAACTGCGCGCCGAGGGGCTGTACGACCAAGTGAGCCAAGCCTTCGCGGTCTTCCTCCCGGTGAAGTCGGTCGGGGTGGTCGGTGACACTCGCCGCTATGAGTATGTCGTCGCCTTGCGGGCAGTCGAGACGGTGGACTTTATGACCGCCCGTTTTGCCCATCTTCCTTTCACCTTTCTGGAGCGTGTATCGCGCCGAATCATTAACGAAGTACAGGGGATTTCGCGGGTCACCTATGACATCTCGGGTAAACCGCCAGCGACCATTGAGTGGGAATAGGGGATGCTGGTTGAGGCCAACAGAGAGAGGGTTTACAAAATGCAAATAAGGAGTTTTTGTCATGGCATACTGGGATTGGGATGAGTCGCTGGAGATTGGGGTGCCGGTGATCGACATGCAGCACCGGCAGATTGTGGACTATATCAACATGCTGGATGATGCAATGCGCAGCCACGATCAGGAGGAGGTGCGCTTCGTGATTGAGCAGTTGATCGAATACACCATGAACCACTTTTCGTTCGAAGAGACGATGATGGAACACGGTAATTACCCGTTCATTGATACGCATAAGCAGGTACATGTCAACTTCACCAAACGAATTCACAACTACCATGATCGTTTCAAGCGAGGGGATGATGTAACCCGCGCCTTGATGGGTGATCTGAAGGTGTGGCTGGAGAACCACATCAAGCGCGATGATCTTGATTACTCCCCTTACGTCAAGAACATCGGCAAGGGGGGGTGGGTCAGCGCTGCGATGAAGCGTTTTTTTGGCTAATCTTCAAACCCACATTCCGCACCCCAGAAAAACATGGCAATTTATTCGGATCAGTGGGTTATAGGGGCAAGGTGCGGAAAGTCGGCTCAAAGGTCATCTTTTAGATAAAAAGTCACCCATATTTGTTTGAGTCTGCTATCATTTGTACCAAGTTATGCGACTCCCCCGATGGAACTTTAGATGGGTGACCTCCCGTTATGAATGAACAGCTTGCCTTTCGTCTGTTGATTGATTACATCCCTAATGAGGTTGTGCGTCAACAGACCCTAACCTACCTCGCGACTCTATTTCCCCATGTTCCGCGAGATAAAATCGCCAAACAACTGGAGACACTACCTTTCTATTTGAGCCGCGAGCCACTGACGGTCAACAAGGTTAAGCCGATGGTGGAGCGGTTGCAGCAGATCGGCGTTGGGATCAAGGTGGTAGTCATCCGCGACGGGGTCGAGTCGGTAATGGCCCCCGCTACCCCGCCGACCGCCGCGCCCGCTGCCGCCCCGCCGCCGCCGTCGAAGGGGGAGACACTGCATCAAGCGGTGAAGAATATTCTGCATACAAAAAAGAAGTATGAGGAGAGGAAGAGACCGGCGCAAGCGGAGAGTACCGAGAGTACGAAGAGCGCGGAGGGAACCGCCAACTCCCCCACTGCGGTGCGCTCGATGTTGGCAAAACTGCGCAAGATTCGCGTCGGCACCCTGCTCAAGCGCCCCCGCTCGCAACCGCAGACCCCGGCGGAGCATCAGTTACTCTCCCCCGAACCCCCTTCGGCGGTCGCCGCCATCAAACCCCGGCGCGGCACCAGCGCTTCCACCTCCGCTAGCGGTTGGCGGGAGCGCTGGCAGCACCTCGCACCCGTTCCGCGCCGCTTGCTGCTGCTCCTTCCTCTGCTCCTGCTGCTCGCTGGTGGCGGCCTTTTCTACTGGCTCCTCTCGCCCTTGGCACCGGGTGAGGGCGAGTGGGCCGAAGAGGGCGACCTCGCCCCCCACGCAGGCTCGGCACTGGCCGAGCGGTTATCCCGCCAGTGGCAGCAGAGCTACCGCCCCGGCCCCGATCAACGTTTTGTGGAGGCCTACCGCCTGGTTGCCAGCAGCGGCCTGGAGCGTCCCATCAGCGTCGAGGTTACCCCCTTCGACCGTGACTGGCGGATCGTACTGGGTAGCGAGCGCTCCTTTATCCTTCCCAACTTTGCCGATTTTGAGACCCACTGGAGACAACTGCTGACCCTCTATCAACCTCCGCAGAGCGAGGCGGAGAGCGATGAGGCGATCCTTGCCACCATCCGCCCGGTGGTCGGGATGTTCTGGGCGCCGACCCAACTGGAGGCCCTGCAGCAACTCTACGCCCTGCCCGAGAGCCAGCGCCACGGCCCCTCCTATTATCAGCTTGTGGCCGAGGTAATGCTCCACCTCGCACTGCAAAGCAACCCCGACTCCACCCTGAGCGACCCGCTCTACGCCCAAGCCCTCTACTACACCCTCGCCGCCGAAGTGGCCGGGGCCGAGGTGAATAGCCTCAAAGGGCTACTGGCATGGATCTTGGGCTATCAGCAGGCCGCCTCCCACATCGGCCAGCAGCTCCCCAGCGAAGAGCTGCTCCATCCGCTGTTAAGCGGCGACCGGGACCGCTTCATTCGCGAAGCGGGACAGCGCGAAGGGGCGCTGCGCACCCGCTATCTGGCACTGCAACTCATTGCCGAGCGCGGCCTCGACCCCTCGCTCCTGGAGGTAGCCGCCACCCGCCTCTTCTCCCGCACCCTCTATCGTCCCGCGATTCAGCGCCTACTGCTCCCACTGAGCAGCAGCCAGGCCCGCAGCACTACCGCGCAGGCGCTGATTGCGGAGATTCTGGCCGAAATGAAACACACCGCCGAAGGCAAAAGCGGCGGCGGGGTCGAACTCTCCGGGCGGGCCATCGCCGACTTTGAGCGGCTAGCGGCGCGTATCGCCCCGAGTGGGGGGGGGCGCGAGGCCGATGCCGTGGCGCTCCTCTACTGGAAACAAGCCTTCTGGGGAGGGATCGCCGCCCACGCAGAGGCCCTTCCCGAATCGCCAGAGCAGGCTCTCGCGTGGATCACCTCCCTCGGCGGCGAGACCCCGCTAGCGCGTGAGTTCCGTGACTACCTGCGGCTTGCGCTACCCGCCGCCCAGCAGCCCGACGGCGACCCGCTGGTAACCCTCGCCCGCTTGGAGGTACTCCCCTGGGATCTCCACTTGCAGCGCCTGCGCCGTATTCAGGAGATCAACGGCGGACGCGAGATTCTGCGACACCTCACCCAGCGCGGCGACCACCGCCCCAACCAACTGCTCCCCTTCGGCATCCTCATGGAGCAGCTTCTCCACGACCCGAACCGCGCCGAGGCCCTCTTTCACCAGGCCCTGCAAGTCGCCCCCGAGCAGTACCAACTGCTGCTGCCACAAAAGTTACGATTGCAGGGAAATAGCCCGCAACTGCGGGCGCTAGTCCACGATGCGAGCCAGCCGCTAAGGCTACGCGACCTCGCTTTTCAGCAACTGGAGGTGATGCAGGCGGTCGAGAGCCGCGACGGTGCCGCCCTCTACCGCGACCTGTTGGAGGGGCGACCCGGCGACAGCCCCCGCTATCCGCAGGCCATCACCTTCTTTCTGCGCCAAAATGACCTGGAGAGCGCCGCAACCTACCTTCAGCAGTGGCAGCAACAGCTCCCCGCCGGAGCGGCCCAGCAGGCACAGGCACTTGCCTTTCAAGCCGAAATTGCCCGTCGCCGAGGCGATGCGGCAACCGCTTGGGCGCTGGTGAGCGAGGCCAGCAGCGACTCCTTCGCACTACAGGCTGAACGGGCGCGCTCGGCGTTTGCGCTCGGCGAATACCTCACCGCCCTGCAACTCGCACTGGAGAGCTACGCCGCCCACACCACCCTCGACGCTCTCCTGCTCGCCCTCGATCTCTTCTGGCAGACCGGCCAGCACGAAGCGGTCGCCGACCTGCTGGTTGGCCACAGCATCGCCCTTGATGAAACGGCCTGGCGCGAGCAGCTCGCCCCGCTCTTCGCGCAACACCTCGCCAGCAACGTCGAGCAGCTCAACCAAGCGGTCAGCGCCCTCTTGAGCCGCCCCCTCCCGCCCCAGCAACTCGCCCACTTCGCCGCTGCCGCCGTTCGCTACGGCACCCCCGGCGCACCGCTACTGCCCCTCTTCGAGCAGGTCGCAGTGCATGAGCCGTTCGGCATCGAAGCGCAGATCTGGGGCTACCACGCCCTCGCCAGCAGCCAAAATCCAGCCGCTGCCCGCGACTGGCTACAGCAACGCATACCCAGCGAACGCCACGCCGAACTCCCGGAACCGTTCTACCAGAGCGGAGAAGATGACCTACTGTGGGAGTTCTTCACCTCCCCGCCTGCGGAGCTGGAGGCGCGACTCTGGCGGCTTCGCGCCGCCGCCATGGTGCGCAGTGGCGGTCAGACCCCCAGCGCCCGCCGCGACCAGATCGTCAACCACTATCGCAAACAGCGAGGGCGCAGCAGTGATATCCTGCTCGGTCGCTACCTCAGCGACCAACTCCCCGAAGCGCAGCTCATCCGCGCCTTCGACCAACCCACCGAAGTCGCCCGCGCCGCCTACTACATCGCCCGCAAAAATGCCCAGGAGCAGCGCGTCGGCGAGGCCGCGAAGTGGATGCAGATCGCCCTGGAGAGCGGCAGCAGCGACCTCCCCGAAGTGCGCTGGGCAGCGCAGTGGCTGCAGGAGCGGTACTCCCCCGCACCTTGAGGTTCCCCGCATCACCCCAACCTACCCATTGACCCCAGAGCCTTCACAACCAGGATGAGAGAGCCATGAGCAACGACACCAAACTGATCTACCTCCCGGCAGCAGACCCGGCGCGAGGCCGCCTGCTGCGCCTGCCCGCCGACATGGAGAGCCACGAAGCCTTTCGCAACATCACCGGCATCATCGCCTCTCTGGAAGAGCAAACCTCCACCATCGACCCCGAAGAGCTGGATGATGCGTTAGAAGCCAACGGTTTTGAACGGCTAGAGTTCACCCTCGGCCCCGAAATCGGATAACCCCGCATGGCCACCATACCGCCCCTACCCACCCCGGAACAGGCGCTGCCGGGACGCTCGCAACCGCTCCTTCCCCGTGCCAACCACCAGGTGAACGGCAATCGCATCATTCCGCCCTTTCCTGCGGGCTACCAACCGGCGCTGTTCGGCATGGGCTGCTTTTGGGGAGCCGAGCGCCGCTTTTGGCAACTGCCCGGGGTCTACAGCACCGCCGTGGGCTACGCCGGCGGCCACACTCCCAACCCCACCTACCAGGAGGTGTGCAGCGGCCTCACCGGACACAACGAAGTGGTGCTACTGCTCTTCGATCCGGCCCGCATCGGCTATCCCGAACTGCTCAAAACCTTTTGGGAGTCCCACGACCCCACCCAGGGAATGCGCCAGGGCAACGACATCGGCACCCAATACCGCTCCGCCATCTACTGTTTCGGAGCCGACCAGCGTGCCGCCGCCGAGGCCTCGCGTGACCACTACCAACAGGCCCTGTCGCACCACCAGCGCGGAACCATTACCACCGAAATCTGCGAAGCCCCCCCCTTCTACTACGCCGAAGAGTATCACCAGCAGTACCTCGCCAAAAACCCACGCGGCTACTGCGGCCTGGG
>SLIM01000061.1 GCA_007135625.1 Gammaproteobacteria bacterium | reverse complement strand
CGGCGCCGGACAATGCGCTCTTTCCTGCCAGGACGGCCTGATCGACTGCAACGGAACGTGCATCGACCCGCTCACGAGCAACCATTATTGCGGCGCATCGGGCGATTGCCTTGGCGAAAACGCAGGAGAAACGTGCGAGTATATGGAGTCCTGTGTCGATGGCTTTTGCAGGGATGTCGTGCCGTGGCACATGAGTTTACCCCTTGACCCCACCGACAGTACAGGTCAATGGTGCGATTCAGATCCTCCGGTTCACTGGAGATACTTTGGAGAAACCACTTTTGATGAATGTCAACATCATGCCAACTCCACGGGCTCACAATGGTATGTTGGGTTATACACGGATTATACATCTGGATGGATCGGTGACCATGACGCCACAAGCGCTATCATTACCAGCAATTCCAACTGGACGACCATAATAATCGTTCCCCGTAACCATCTTTACAGTTGTGTTCTCGGCTACGTGGAGCACCGAACCGAGCCAACAGTCGATCCCCCGGAGGAGATTTACGTCGACGAAAAGGGACGTGTCTGGCACTATTGGGATCTCGTCGGTCAAACCCACAGTCAGGCCATGGCATTCGCCGACGCTCGCGGCGCCCGGATCATTAACCCCAACTCGGTGGGTCTCACTGGGCTTTCCAGACACACGGCACCTACACACTGGTGTCATGCCGGATCGCAATTCAACGGGACCGGCTCATGCAACAGCGATAGTATCTGTTCCTTCATGGTGGGGTATTTTGAGTGATCAAATGATCAACAAAATTGGGGACGGAGGAGCGATAAAGTCAAAAGAATTCAATTTGATAATCTACCTGTTGGCCGCGCCGATACACCCCCCGGCATCCTGACCGACCGGCCAGACATCTGCGCTCAGTTGGTCAAGGTCTATATGCTGGTATGAGCCACAACCCGGAAAAGGAATATCTTTAGGATTAGGCTCCGGTTGCGAGAGGTAAAGGAGGTTGGGGTGAAAATCACTGCACCCGGTAATTGGAGTCTGAAACAACGGGGTGAAGAGTGGGTTCTCAAAAGCGGAATGAAGGGGGTTGTGCTGAGACGCGACGGAGGCTCCATGCCCGAGACTCCCGAAGAAGCCGCCAAGCGTTTCGATGAAAGCAAGATCCTTGCTTCGGAGAAACTGCCTTCCGGAGCGATCTATATTTTTTACGAAATGGATTTTCCTTCCGAAAGCGGTTCCATGAAGCTCAAGTTCGTGCATTCAGTCGTGCACTTCCCGGGGGAGGTACTGCAACCTGCCATGTGCAGCTTCAAAGCGATGGTGAACAGTCCATTTATGAACCCATCTGTAAGTCAATCGAGCCTCTGTAGATGAGTGCGGCTCCTATAGGGCTGCCTTGAAAAAAACTTCCGGATTCCTACGCACACCAATTTCTGCCATCACCTCCACCACGAAAAGCGACTTCAAACTCCGGCTTCAGACTCCGGCTTCAGAAACGGGCTTATTGGGCGAAAGCCTTGGGAGTGGCCTGACCGGCTATTAAAGCCCGGCATTTGGAGAGGCATACGGTCACGCTTCCCCGACACTCGCGCTTCCCGCTTCATCATCGCCTCAAGCAGATTCCATGGCAGCATCAAGGTCATGGGATGTCCTGGTAGTTCCTGAAAATCGTAGAGCTGATAGAAGGTCTTGGCGTTTCGCGACGCACAGTCCAGGCAAACGGCGACGTACGGCATCATCAGGCCGGTAGAATGGCAATCGGAGAGCGCCTGGGCCGGCAGGCGCCCGCCCAGGCCTTGCCCCTGGTAGGGCTTGGCCAAGCCCAACCATGCGAGGGTGACAATGGGGAGTAGTGTAGCGGACAGCCTTCGCGCCATTTCATGAGGAAGCTCGTCGAAGCTCACCTCCCCCATGGCAAGCGTGTAGAACCCAGCGATGCAGTCCGGGGTCTTTACGAGCACTCGGGTGACCGACAGCCTCTTTTCCTGTGATTGCCTGGCACCGGTTTTCAGCCATTGATCCACGGCATCGACGCCGCTGAAGAAATCCGAGCGTTTATGCAGGCGTTTATGCAGGCGTCCAAGCGGCTCCACGGAGAAGCCCTCAGGCCAAAGGATGGATGTCACTCCTCCCCTCTCATGATCTTACCAAGGGCAAATCCGGCAGTTTGAAACATGCCAACAACTTAAATCTTTGATTTAAGCTTTGCCATGCTTCTTGCCTCCTTTCTTCTTGGAGGCTTCAATCTGTTTCACGGCTTTGTCGAAATCGCTCACGGCTTTTGCCGAAGCTGATAGAAGTTTTTTGTGGAACTTTTCATACTCGCCTTCGGCCAATTCCTTTGCCATTTCATGGGAAATCTTGCCTGCATGGTTGAGGATGTCCCGTTCATTGATGGTCAGGAACCCGTCCAGCTTCTTGATCCAGTCTCGCATGTACATGGGTATCCGGCGCATGGCCTGCCCCTGAGCGAAGATCAGGTATTGCTCGACCAGATTGTTCAATGCGGCCAGTTCTTCTCCATTCAGATAGTTCTTGGCAATGGCTACATCTTGTTTGCGGACCTTGGCACCTCGGTAGTTAGTCAAGCCCATGTTCGGCTTTT
>SLIM01000027.1 GCA_007135625.1 Gammaproteobacteria bacterium | reverse complement strand
TGACCAAGTAGTCGCGGTTACCCGCACCGACGGCAGCGGAGACTACAGCTTCAGCGGCCTACCCGCAGGCAACTACCGGGTAGTGGTGACCGACCATGAGGGGGTAGTGGTCACGCAGCGGGCGACCGAGATCTCCGGGCAAGATTTAGAGGTAAGCTGCTCATCGCCCTGCACCACGCACACGGCGATCAACTTCGGCTACACCACCGCAATAATTGCCAGCGGTGAGGTTTCCGGTCAGGTCTGGTTCGACACCAACGGAAATGGCACTAAGAATGACGGAGAGCCGGGACTCGCCGGGGTGACTCTCAATCTGCTTCGCGACAGTGATGGTGTCGTGCTGGCCACCCAAACCACCGACAGCTTGGGCAACTATCGCTTCACCGGGCTTCCCGCTGGTGACTATCGGGTGGCGGTGAGCGATGCCCATCAGGTGCTGGATGATCTGATGGTAAGCGGCGCCACACCGACATTCCCGGCTACGATAAGCTGTACCGCTCCCGATACATGCGATAAGGTAGAGGATATAGACTTTGGCTATAAACCAACCGTAAGCGAAGGTATCGGTAACCTCGGAGGTACCGTATGGCGCGATACCCAAAAACCCAGCGGCGAGGAAGGCACCCTACAGAGCGACGAGCCGCGCCTCGCCGGGGTTAGAGTCGAGTTGTGGCTGGATAGCAATGGCAACGGCACGATTGAACCGGGTACCGATAACCTGGTGCGTACCACAATCACCGATGCCAACGGCGACTACCATTTCCTCGGCATTCCTGCCGGAAACTACATCGTGCGGGTACCCGATGACGCTACGCCCGATGTAGCCGGCAATACCGGTGCCAACCCGGTACTCATCGGCATGAGCCGCATTGAAGGGCCAAACCCCGACGATGACCATAACGGCCATGCCAACCCCTATGCCGTGGCAGTAGTCGCCGATACAACCGATACCAGCGTAGACTTTGCCTATGAGGGGACGCTAACGGTCAGCGGCACGGTATTTGAGGATAATGGCAGCAAGGGTACTCTTGGGACGATGGATGAGCTATCCATTGACCCCCGCGCCCCTAACGCCACCGTGCGAATCTATCGTATCGTCAATGATGTTGAGTACCTAATCGAGAGCGTAAAGAGCGATGGCAATGGCGAGTATCGCTTCACCCATCTGCCGAGTGGAACATACCGGGTGGCGGTCGATACCGCCGGTAGCCTCGTGGCCGGGATGCAGCAGACCGTCGATCCCGACGAGAGCGGGCGCTGCACCACCTGCGACAGCCAGACCACCTTTACGCTGAACGCCGACCTGGAAGATCAGAACTTCGGCTACTGGAACGGCGGCGTGGTCACCACCCCCATCACCCTGAGCTTCTTCCAGGCCACGGCGATAGGCGGCGGAGTACACTTTGCGTGGGAGACCGCCACCGAAGTGGGCCACCTCGGCTTCTACCTCTACGGCCACAGCGAGCAGGGGGGCTGGGAGCGCCTTACCGATCTAATCCTCGGCGAGCCGGGCGACTCCGACGAAACCCGCCGCTACCAGCTCGAACTACGCGGGGTAAGTGCCACCTACTTCTACCTCACTGACATCGACATCACGATGTTCGAGACTTGGCACGGCCCCTTCGGCCTCGGTGAGCGCTTCGGCGAGCGGGCGAGCACCCCGGATCGGATCGACTGGCAGGGGATTCAGCGCGAGCATCAGCAGCACCAGGAGATTCAGCTCGAACGGCGGCGCGAAGAGATGCAGCAGCGCCTCGAAGAGCGGCGCAGAGAGCTGGAAAGCAGCGGCGATTGGGGCTGATCAATACTCGCTCCATTGCCCAGAGGAGAGCGCTACCCAAGGACAGTACCAAGCACTATAGACCCGGAAGATGAGAAGCGTACACGCGACGGTAGCGCAAGGTGGCATGGTGCGGTGCATACCCTCCAGCTCTCTCCTCTCTTCTCTCTCCTCTGCTATATAGACCCGTGCAAAGTGCAGTCTGAGGGGAGCGCCAGTCCTCTATTTCATACCACCTCAATGGAGTGGATGAACTTGCTCTGCCCTCCCTCTCGCCCATCTCCAGACCCACGCCGTAGTCGCGCTCGGGTTGTAGCCTCAACGATCAGTCGCTTCCCGACTGGATGCAGACCCCGGAGATGAAACAAGCTATGCAGACACTACGTCAGTTTTCTGAAAAAGAGTGGGCCTACCACGTCTTGCAGCAAATCGAGCAGCGAGAGGTTGTAACCCGATGAAATTTCCCTATGGTATCGCTGATTTCAAGAAAATCATGGAGCAGGGCTACTACTACGCCGATCGCACCCGCCACATCGCACGTCTCGAAGAGGCCGGCGACCAGCTCCTCTTTCTGCGTCCGCGCCGCTTTGGCAAAAGCCTGCTGATTACCACCTTGGAAAACTACTACGACCTCCGTCAGGAGGAGCAGTTTACAACCCTCTTCGGCAATCTTTGGATCGGAGAAAATCCCACCCCGCGCCGTACCAGCTACTTTGTCATGCGCTGGGACTTCTCCATGGTTAAGGCCAGCGGCAGTGCGGAAGCGATTGAACGGGCGCTCCACGAATATATCC
>SLIM01000082.1 GCA_007135625.1 Gammaproteobacteria bacterium | reverse complement strand
CGCCGGGGCGAGTGCCAGAGGGGCCTCGCTAGCGAGGCAGAGGGTGGTGAGAAGGTCGTCGGCCAGCCCCAGTCGTAACCGGGCGATGAGGTCGGCAGTGGCGGGGGCGATAAGGATTGCGTCGGCCCAGCGGGCGAGTTCGATGTGGCCCATCGCCGCCTCGTCTTGGGGGTCGAAGAGCCGCCAACGGACACTTTCGCCGGTGAGCGCCTGGAGGGTGAGTGGGGTGATGAAGCGGGTGGCCGCAGGGGTCATGACGACGCGCACAGCGGCACCTGCCGCCAGTAGGCGGCGTGCCAGCTCGGCGCTTTTGTAGGCGGCAATTCCACCGCCAATTCCAAGAAGTATTCGCCGACCTTGAAGTTGCCCCATCGCTGCTGTAAACCTCCTGTAAAAATTGGTGAAATTGCCCCTTGCGCTCCTCTTGGGTAGCGCCGAGGAGAGCGGGCAGAAGAGAGAAAAGCGAGCGGAAGCGTAGTTGGGCAGTGCTATTTGCTACGGGGATAGCGTGTATGCCTCTCATCCTCTGGGTTTATCCTCTCTCCTCTACTATAGGATAAGCTGCTTTGCGAAGAAAGAGCAAACCGGTTGTGCCGAGTGCTGGGGGGAGCGGCCCCAACCGGTCTGCCCGCTGCATAAGGGCGATCTGCACCGGCCGCAGCATTTCGCTATCGCACTCCCCGCCAGGGCTGAATAGGACTCTTAGTCAAGAGGGCGACGAAGGTTGCCGTGCTGTGGTAAGATAAGCCGCTTTGCGGAAAGAGAGCAAACGGGGATGTTTTTCAAGCGGACTACAACGCTGCTCTGCTGCTACCTTCTCCGGCGCAACGGAGCGTCAAGGGGCTTGCGTTTAGTGGGTAGCCACGTAAACCAAGTGCGAATAAATCCTATGCGCAATGATGCGCCACTTTTTAGGAATAGAGTCTCTCCATGTCCAAAAAAACTGTAACCATCACCAATAATTGGACTGGCAAGCAGGTGGATTTGCCGTTGGTTGAGGGTTCTCAAGGCCCTTACGGTATTGATGTCCGCCCGCTCTACTCGGAGCTGGGGCTGCTTGCTTATGATCCGGGTTTCTTTTCGACCGCCAGTTGCAGTAGCCAGATTACCTATATTGATGGGGAAGAGGGGGTGTTGCAGTATCGGGGCTATCCGGTGGAGCAGTTGGCGGAGCAGAGTAACTTCTTAGAAACAGCCTATCTGCTGATGTATGGCGAGCTGCCGACGCTTACGCAGTTGAGTGCGTTTCGCACCCAGATCTGCCACCACACCATGATTAATGAGTCACTGAAGAACTTTTTTCATGGGTTTCATTACGATGCTCATCCCATGGCGGTGATGGTCGGGGTGGTGGGTTCGCTTTCGGCCTTCTACCACGACTCCCTGGATATTCGTGACCCGGAGCATCGTGAGGTATCGGCACACCGTATGATCGCGAAGATGCCGACCATCGCAGCGGCGAGTTATAAGCATACTATCGGAGAGCCTTTTGTCTATCCGCGCAATGATCTCGATTATTGCGGTAACTTCCTTAACATGATGTTCTCCACCCCCTGTGAACCGTATCCAATGGATCCGCTGAAGGAGAAGGCGCTGAATCTGCTCTTTATCCTGCACATGGATCATGAGCAGAATGCCAGCTCGGCCACCGTGCGCCTAGCCGGTAGTTCGCAGGCCAACCCTTTTGCCTGTATTGCCGCTGGCATCGCCTCGCTGTGGGGACCCGCCCACGGCGGGGCGAATGAGGCGGTGCTGGAGATGCTGGAGCAGATCGGTACCCCGGAGCGGGTGCCGGAGTTCATTCGGCGGGCCAAGGATAAAGAAGACCCTTTTCGTCTTATGGGGTTTGGTCATCGGGTCTATAAAAACTACGATCCACGCGCCCGCCTGATTCGCAAAACTTGCCACGAAGTGCTGGCGCAGGTCGCTCCCGATGCGTATAACCCGATTTTCGAATTGGCCCTGAAGCTGGAGGAGTTGGCGCGCAGTGATGACTATTTCATTGAGCGCAATCTCTACCCCAATGTCGATTTCTACTCCGGGATTATCTACCGGGCTTTAGGCATTCCAAATAATATGTTTACCGTGATGTTTGCTATCGCACGTACCGTCGGTTGGGTCTCCCACTGGATGGAGATGATGGGCGATCCGGGACAGCGCATCGGCCGTCCACGCCAGGTCTATACCGGGGCGACGGAGCGTGTCTACTGCCCGATTGAGCGGCGCTGACCAGAGGAGAGAGAGCCGATGTTGACCGCCTCCTGCTTACTCTCCTTGGTGATATGATGCGCTATCCCGAGATCGATCCGATCGCCCTGTCGTTGGGCATTGTCCACGTCCACTGGTATGGCGTGATGTATCTGCTTGGCTTCGCCGCCGCCTGGGGGCTGGGGCGCTGGCAGGCGGGTCGGGCGCATTCAGGCTGGACTTCGGAGCAGGTCGATGATCTGATCTTTTATGGGGCCATCGGTGTGATTCTCGGTGGTCGCCTCGGCTACACCCTGTTTTATAATTTCTCCGGTTTTCTCGCCAACCCGCTGAGTCTGCTTGCCGTATGGCAGGGGGGGATGTCCTTTCACGGGGGGCTGCTGGGGGTGATCGCCGCGTTCGCCTGGTTTGCTCGCAAACACCACAAAAGCCTGTTTCAGGTCACCGATTTCAGCGCTCCGCTGGTTCCTCTCGGGCTATTCGCCGGGCGCATCGGTAATTTTATCAATGGTGAATTATGGGGTAAGGCGAGTGATCTGCCGTGGGCGATGGAGCTACCTTGCTATCGGCTTCCGCAGATGTGTGAGTGGCCGTTGGAGAGTGCCGCCACTACGCCAGCGCTCCACCCTAGCCAGCTCTATCAGGCCGGGCTGGAGGGGCTGCTGCTGTTTCTGCTGCTCTGGTGGTTCGCCTCCCGTCCCCGCCCGTTGATGGCGGTGAGTGGGCTGTTCTTGCTGGGTTATGGGGTCTTCCGCTTTCTTGTTGAGTTTGTACGTCTACCCGATTCTCACCTTGGTTATCTCGCCTTTAATTGGGTGACTATGGGGCAGCTCCTCTCGCTGCCGATGATCCTTGGCGGCGCTCTGCTGCTGCTGCTGGCCTATCGAAGAGGAGCGCGAAGGTCGGGGTGAGCCGCTGTTCCCCGCATCAGTAACCTGCTTTCTCCTGCATGGTGTTGGCCAGCCGTTGCCAAACTTGTTGCGGATCGATCCTAAGCAGACAGGGCGGGAGTTCCTTCTCGACCGCTGGGTGGCGGCAGTGGCGGGAGAGGCAGGGGGAGCAGTCGAGGGGGTCGCTTAGGGTGTGGCAGTAGCGCCCTCTCACTCCGGTAAGGTAGGGGTCGGTAGGGCCGTAGAGGGCGATGCAGGGAACCTCTAGGGCGGCGGCGAGGTGGACCAGTCCGCTATCCCCGCCGACCACTCCGCTGGCCTGGCTGATTTCGTCGGCCAGATCGGCGATGCTCATCGGACTCAGCAGTACTCCGCAGCCAGCGGCAGCGATAATCCGCTTGGCGCGGCGTAGCTCCTGTTCACTGCCCCAGGGAAGACGCAGTTGATAACCGGCGCTGGTGGCGAGTTGCGCCAGGCGGACCCAGTGCGCTTCGGGCCACACCTTGCTCGGCCAGGCGGCACCGTGGAGCAGCAGCAGAAAGGGGGGAGTTCGGGCCGTGCTGCCGGGGGGCAGACCATAGTCGGGGGGGGTATTCGGATAGGGGTAGTTGAGGGTGCGTGAAAAGAGTCGGCGGATACGCTCAATCGCGTGCTGGTCGCTAGCGACCGGCAGGCGGTGGTGGTAGCAGTAACTGGCCAGCGGTTCGCGGGCCGAGAGGCGATCATAGCCGACCCGGCGACCGTGGGCCAGGGTACTCAGTACCCCGCTCTTAATCAGCCCCTGGGCATCAATGACGAAGTCGTAGGGTTGCGCGCGCAAGGTGCGGATGAACGCACCCACTTCACCGCGTAAAATCGCCCGCAGCGGGGTGCGTCGCCAGCGCCGCAGGGCTACCGGGATGACCCGCTGCACTGCCGGGTGGCGGCGGGGAAGCGCGCAATAATCCTCCTCAACCAGCCAGTCGAGTGCTATCTGGGGGCAGGCTCGCTGCGCGTCGGTTACCGCCGGTAGCGCGTGAATCACATCCCCTAGTGAGGAGGTTTTGACCAGCAGGAGTCTCAACGCGGGATCAATCCCCGGCTGCGTAGCTCCTCTAGCACGCTAGCGACGCTCTCGGTGAGATCCTGTTGGTCGGTATGTACGACGATCTCGGGGTTCTCCGGCTCCTCGTAGGGGGAGGAGATGCCGGTGTAGTTTTTAATTAGACCGGCGCGGGCCTTGGCGTAGAGTCCTTTGACATCGCGCTCTTCGCAAACCGCTAGGCTACAGGCGCAGTAGACCTCGATAAACTCCCCCTCTTCCATAAGCTTTCGCACCCGTCGCCGCTCTTCGCGAAAGGGGGAGATAAAGGCGGTGAGGGCGATGGTGCCTGCCTCGGTAAACAGTTTGGCCATCTCGCCGATGCGGCGGATATTCTCTTTGCGGTCTGCTTCGCTAAAGCCGAGGTCGGAGCAGAGTCCGTGGCGGACGTTGTCGCCGTCGAAAACGAAGGAGTGGCAGCCGAGGGCGAAGAGTTGCTGTTCGACGGCGTTAGCGAGGGTCGATTTGCCTGCACCGGAGAGGCCGGTGAACCAGAGAATAAAGCTGCGGTGGCGGTTACGCTGCTCGCGTTCACTGCGGCTGATGGCGTGGGTATGCCAGACGATATGATCGTTATTTTGGGTCATGGGTCATGTTTTCCATCAATTGGAGGTCGTGGAGTGCCTGCCACACCTGCTCTACGCCGAGCTGCTCCAGGCAGGCGTAGGTATGCAGTGGACACTTCCGCTGAAAGCAGGGGCGGCAGGGGAGGGTAAGTGCCAAGATGCGGCTGTGTGGCGTGAGCGGTGGAGTAAAGTGTGGGTCAGAGGCTCCATAGATTGCGACCAGAGGTCGCCCGAGGGCGGCGGCGATGTGCATCACGCCAGAGTCGTTACAGACCACTCCCTGCGCCAAGGATAAAAGTGCCACCACTTGTTGCAGGCTGGTGCGTCCACTGAGGTCATTTGCGCTATCGCCAAGGGCGCGGTTAAGCGCTTGGCAGGTGGCGCGGTCGCGGCTTGAGCCGAGCAGCCAGACCGCCCCTCCGTGCGCCTGCCAGCGCTCGGCGAGGGCGGCGAAGTGGTGGATCGGCCAGCGTTTGGCGGCACCATATTCGGCTCCAGGGGCGAGTGCCAAGAGGGGGCGCTGCGGCGGCTTTAGGCCGAGTTCGTCAAGCGCTGTTGCGGCGGCTCCGGGGGCCGGGTGGAGTTGCGGCAGGGGGAGTTCATCCGGCAGTTGGCTATCGCTACTCGCCAGCGCGACGAAGCGCTGTACCATCTGCGGCAGCCGCTGCTTATCGAGACGGCGCGGGTCGTTGAGCAGTCCTAGCCGGAGTTCGCCCAGCCAGCCGGTGCGGCGTGGGATTCCTGCCCAGTAGGGGATGAGTGCCGACTTCAGGGAGTTGGGCAGAATAATCGCCTGGTCGTAGCCCCGGGTGGCGAGTTCGGCGGCGATTCGGCGGCGTCTCCTTAGCGCCAGCTCTCCATGGCCCACATCGATCTCCAGTCCCGCTGCGATCTGCGGCATACAGGCGAGGAGCGGCAGGCTCCAGCCGGGGGCGAGGGCATCAAGCTGGACCGTTGGATCGAGCTGTTTGAGGCGCATAAACAGGCTCTGCGCCATGACCATGTCGCCGATCCATGAAGGACATACAAGAAGGATGCGGCGAGACATGGTGCGCCGTTAGCAGGAGATTACTCGTGCGCCGCAAGCTGGTAGCGGGTACCGCAGTAGGGGCAGCTTCGCGCCTCTCCTGGTTTTTTGAGTGGAATGAAAACTCGTGGATGCGAGGCCGCCGGGTTCTCCTGACGCGGTGGGCAGCAGAACGGCAGTTGCTGGCGGGTCACCGTCTGGGGGGGTTGCGCGGTAGTTGGGGTGTTCATCTGGGCGGCTCCTAATAGCAAATGTCAGATATGAGTTTTTTAGACGAGGGTCAACCACTCGGGGTGTTCATCACGCCGCCCCTGCACCTGATCGAAGTAGAGTCCCTGCAGTCGCTCGGTGATCGGGCCGCGCTTGCCATTGCCGATAGGGCGGTTATCAACCTCGCGAATCGGGGTGACTTCGGCGGCAGTGCCGGTGAAGAAGGCCTCGTCGGCGATATAGACCTCATCGCGGGTGATGCGCTTTTCAATCACCCGAATGCCTAGCTCTTCGGCGAGCGTAATGATGGTCTTGCGGGTAATGCCATCCAGCGCCGAGGTGAGGTCGGGAGTGTAGAGTACACCCTCGCGAACGATAAAGATATTCTCCCCCGAACCCTCCATCACATAGCCCTCGGCATCGAGCAACAGCGCCTCATCATACCCGCACTCCAGCGCCTCGCGCAGCGCAAGCATGGAGTTCATGTAGTTGCCGTTGGCCTTGGCGCGACACATGGTGATGTTGACATGGTGGCGGGTAAAGGAGGAGACGCGAATCCGAATCCCCTTTTGCAGTTGCTCCTCACCAAGGTAAGCTCCCCAACTCCAGGCGGCGACCATGGTGTGGACTTGGAGGTTATCGGCGCGTAGCCCCATCCCCTCGGCACCGTAGAAGCACATCGGGCGAATATAAGCGCTCTCCAGTCGGTTTTCGCCTACCACCGCCCGTTGTGCCGCGTTTAGTGTATCGCGATCCACCGGAACCTTCATCCCCAGAATATGGGCTGAACGGAGCAGCCGCTCCGAGTGTTCGTGGAGGCGAAAAATCGCCGCCCCGCGCTCTGTTTGGTAGGCACGCACCCCTTCAAATACGCCCATACCATAGTGCAGGGTGTGGGTGAGAACATGGACCTTCGCCTCGCGCCACGGCACCATCTCCCCATCTAGCCAGATCACCCCATCCCGATCCGCCATGCTTTTGATCATCTGCTGCAATCCTCTCTGCTATTAACCTTGTTAGTATAGGCCAGGAAGAGGAGAAGCGTACACACCACACCTTGACAAGTGATACTACGCTTCAACACCCTTCCGTTCTAAGCCCAGAACCCAGAACCCAGAACCCAGAACCCAGAGCCTAGAACCCAGAGCCTAGAACCTAGAACCTAGAACCTAGAGCCTAGAGCCTAGAGCCTAGAGCCTAGAACCCAGAACCTAGAGCCTAGAACCTAGAACCTAGAGCCTATAAAGCCTAGAACCTCTACTCTCGAACCCCCATCACCTGCCGCCAGATCTCGACCACGCGCTGTCGCTCCTCCTGGAGCTGTTCCGCCGCCACCGGCCCCTCCTGCTCCGCTAGGGTAGCGCGGTGGTAGGCGGTACGCAGGGCGCGATAGGCATCGGCCAGCTCCTCGGCAAGGCGACCGCCGAGCAGGCGTGCCGCTGCCAGCTCCTCCAGCAGGCGGATATTATCACTCCAGCGCAGCAGTTGCGGATGGTCAAAAGCCCAACGCAGAACTGCGTATTGAACCATAAATTCGATATCAACGATACCACCGCGCCCCTGCTTGAGGTCAAAAAGTCCTTCGCGGCTGCCGTCCAGTGAGCTACGCATCTTCTCCCGCATCTCGACGACCTGGGTACGCAGCTCCTCGGGATCCCGCTGCTGCGCCAGAATGGTGCGACGAATCTGCTCGAAGCGAGCGATCACCTCGGGGTCTCCCGCCACCGCCCGCGCCCGAATCAGCGCCTGATGCTCCCAGCGCCAAGCACTCTCATGCTGGTAGATCGCAAAGCTCTCCAGCGACGGCACCAGCACCCCGGAGTTGCCATTGGGGCGTAGGCGCATATCGACTTCGTAGAGCTGACCACCCGAGGTGCGGGTGGTCAGTAGGTGGATGATGCGCTGGCCGAAACGGGCATAGAAGACCTCGCTAGCGAGTGGGCGCGGGCCATCGCTGCTAGTGCCAGGGGCCACGTCATGGAGGAAAACCATATCGAGATCAGAGCTATAGCCCAGCTCAATGCCTCCTAGTTTACCATAGCCGATCACCGCCAGGCCGCACCCCGCACCACTCGGGGGCCGTCCATGTTTTTCCTGAAGCTGTTGATGCGCCTGCAGGATCACCCGCTCTAGCACGCTCTCTGCAATCCAGGTGAGGTAGTCACTCACCACCATAACGGGAATTGCTTGGGTAATATCGGCGGCGGCCACCCGTAGGCTGTTGCCGTGGGCAAATTGACGCAGACGATCCATCTGGTGCTCGACATCGGCGGGATCGACCGAGGTCAGCAGTTGGTCGAGTTCGCGCTCCAAACCTTTTTTTTGCAATGGACTGTAGAGGCGGCGCGGATCGAGCAGCTCATCGAGCAGTAGCGGAAGTTGGGCGAGTCGCTTAATGATCCAGGGACTCGCCGCCCCCAGGCGGACCAACTGCGACAGCGCTAACGGGTACTCGACCAGCAGCGCTAGGTAGGCGGTGCGCCGGGTGATCTGCTCCAGCAGTCGCAACAGCCGCTCCAGCACCAGCTCGCCCCGCTCCAGCGGGGCGATTGCCTGCAACAGCAGCGGCATGAGCTCATCCATCCGTTCGCGTCCACGATTGCCCAGGGCGCGGCAGTGGTGGCTCTCCCGAAAGGTGGTCAACTGCTGCAACACCGCTGCGGGCTGGTGAAAACCGAGCTGTTGGAGCTGAACGAGTGACTCCTCATCATCGGCCTCGGCATGCCAGAGATCGACCAAGCGGCGCTGCGCCTCTCCCCCTTCGGCATCGGCCTGGGGAGCAGCGAAGACCTGATCGAAGTGGCCTTGCACTCGTCGCCGGTGGCGCTCCAGCTCCTTGCTGAAGCTCTCCCAAGTGGCGTGGCCCATGCTCTGGGCAAGGCGCAGCCGTCCTGCCGAATCCTCCGGCAGCAAGTGGCTCTGTTTATCCTGCCACGCCTGAATCCGATTCTCCACCAGCCGCAGGTAGCGGTAGGCAGCGGTCAGTTCACGCACCGCAAACTCCGGCAGTAGCCCCTTTGCCCCGAGCCGCCGTAGCACCTCTTGAATCGAGCGCACCTGTAGCTCGGGGTCGCGCCCACCGCGCACCAGTTGAAACGCCTGGCCGATAAACTCCACCTCGCGAATGCCGCCGGGGCCGAGCTTGACATTGGCCTCCATCCCCTTGCGGTGCAGCTCGCGAGCGATCAGCGCTTTCATCTTGCGCAGCGACTCAATCGCCCCGAAGTCGAGGTAGCGGCGGTAGACAAAGGGGCGCAACATCGCCATTAACTCGCGCCCATGCTGGCGATCCCCGGCCACCACCCGCGCCTTGACCATGGCGTAGCGCTCCCACTCCCGCGCCTGAGAGTGGTAATAGCTCTCCATCGCATCAAAGCTAAGGGCCAGCGGGCCGGCCTCACCAAACGGGCGGAGCCGGGTATCGACGCGAAACACAAAGCCGTCTCCGGTCTGGCTCCCGAGCGCCTTGACCAGGCGCTGGCAGAGGCGGGTAAAAAACAGCTCATTGGCCTGTGGTCGCCGCCCATCGACCGTACCCTGCTCGGGAAAAGTGAAGATTAGGTCAATGTCGGAGGAGAGGTTTAGCTCCCGCGCCCCCAGCTTGCCCATGCCCAGCACGACCAACTGCTGCGCCTCCCCCTGCCCATTGCGCGGGGTACCCTGCTGCTCCACCGCCCAGCGGTAGAGCAGGGTCAGGGCCTCATCAATGCAGCCGTCGGCGAGTGCCGAGAGCGCCTCCAGGGTCTCCTCCAGCGCCGCCCAGCCGCTCAGGTCACGCCAGATGATGCGCACCATCTGGGCGCGGCGAAAGCAGCGCAAGGTGTGGTGGAGGGCGCTTTCGTCGCTCACCTCGGCGAGTGCCTGGCGTAGCCGCTCGACACACGCGCTGCTGGTGAGCGGGCGTTGCAGTTCGCCGCCTGCGGCTAACTCCAGCAGCAGCTTCGGCTGGCGCTGGCAGCTCTGGGCGACAAACTCGCTACCGCCCAATACCATGCGGGCGGCGCGTTGCCACTCGGCATCGTTACACCACTCCGCCGCCGCCTCGCCGACCGCCTGTTGCCACTCCTGCAAGAGTCTTTCGCCGGTGGTCTGGAGGTCGTCGAGCGCGACCGCTTGCCCCTCTGTTTTACTGCTCACCTTACGGAGTCGCCCGGCTCAAATCGAAGGCCGGGCGGGTGGCGTAGCTGCGGCGGATCTCCTCGCTCAACTGGACCACTGCCATGGCATAGAGATTACTGCGGTTATAACGGGTAATCGCATAGAAGTTATCAAACCCCAGCCAGTACTCCACCCCGTCGGCTCCCTCCAGGCGGATGAGAGAGGAGAGGCTGGTGATCACTTCCGAATCAACTGGACGGATTCCTGCACGCTCCAGCTCGGCCAGGGTGAAGCTCGGCTTCATACCGGCATCGACGAAGGATTGATGCTGCTCTCCGGCACCGCTGGCGCGGCTGGTGATCGAGCCGCCGCGCTGCCAGTTGTGGCGGTGGAGGTAGGCGGCGACACTGCCGATAGCATCCTCGACGCTGGTGAGCAGGTTGCGCTGTCCGTCGCCGCTGAAATCGACCGAGTAGGCGCGGTAGCTGCTGGGGATGAACTGCGGCAGCCCGATGGCTCCGGCGTAGGAGCCGCGCACCGTGAGGGGATCGAGCTCCTCCTCCTGGGTGAGCAGGAGAAAGGATTCCAGCTCCTTGCGAAAGAAATCGGCGCGGCGCGGATAGGCGAAACCGAGGGTGGCGAGGGCATCGACCACCCGCCAACTGCCGGTATTGCCGCCGTAGTTGGTCTCTACCCCGATAATGGCGACAATAATCTCCGCTGGAACCCCGTAGGTGCGTTCGGCTCGCGCTAGAATCTCGGCATGTTTGCGCCAAAAGGCCGCGCCGCCATCAATGCGGTTTTTGGTCAGGAAGATCGGGCGGTAGTCGCGCCATGGACGCGCCTCAGCCGGGCGGGTGATCGCATCAATAATCCGTTGCTGATAGACCGCTTGACCTACGGTGCGCTGCAATAAATCTTGATCAAATCCATGTTTTTGTGCCATCTCCTGAATAAAGGCACGCCGCTCCTGCTCAAACTCCGGGGGGGGGGAGGCGAGCAGGGGGCTGGCTGGGAGGAGGGCGGTGAGCAGCAGCAGCGGTGCGGTCAAGAGGCGGCGAAGGGGCGGGGTACGTTGCATAAATCAGCCTTTCAAGTTACGTTGGTAAAAGTTTGCGGTGGGTGTGAATCGACATTAGGATACCGAAACCGATCATAATGGTCACCATTGAGGTGCCACCGTAGCTGATTAGCGGCAGTGGAACCCCAACTACCGGCAGGATTCCGCTCACCATTCCTGTGTTTACAAAGAGGTAGACAAAGAAGACCAGGGTGAGCGACCCCGCCAGCAGGCGGCCATAGAGATGTTGTGCGTGGGCGGCGATGTAGAGGCCGCGAAAGATCACAAACAGATAGAGCGCCAGCAGCAGCAGAATGCCGTTCAGTCCGAACTCTTCGGCGATGACCGCGAAGATAAAATCGGTAGTCCGCTCAGGGAGAAACTCCAGTTGCGATTGGGTGCCATTCAGCCACCCCTTGCCGTAGAGTCCGCCCGAGCCGATAGCGATTTTCGATTGAATAATGTGATAACCGCTCCCCAGCGGGTCGCGCTCGGGGTTGAGGAAGGTGAGCACCCGATTGCGTTGATACTCACGCATCCCCCACTCCCACAAGGCCCAGCCCAGCGGAATCGCGGCAACCACCAGCGCGAGCAGAAAACGCCAGCTCAAACCGGCGAGAAACAGCACAAAGATCCCCGCACTAATCACCAGCAGGGCGGTGCCGAGGTCGGGTTGGCGGGCGATGAGGAGTGCCGGAATGATCACCAGAATGGAGGCGATCAGCAGCCGATCCCAACGCGGCGGCAGGCGGCTGCTGGCGAGGAACCAGGCGATCATCATCGGTACCGCCAGCTTGGCCAGCTCGGAGGGTTGAAAGCGGATCCCGGCCACCGCCAGCCAGCGCTGCGCCCCCTTACCGCTCTCCCCGAACAGCAGCACGGCAATCAGTAGCCCCAGCGCCGTCAGATAGAGCCACGGTGACCAGCGGCGCAGCAGATCGGGAGTGAGTTGGGCAACCGCTACCAGCAGGATAAAGCCGAGCAGAATCCGTAGCAACTGACGCTTCACCAGCTCAATCTCCTCTCCACCGGCGCTGTAGAGTACGATCAGCCCGACCAAGCAGAGCAGCAGCAGTCCGGTCAACAGCGGTAGATCGAGGTGCAGGTTAGCCAACACCCCTTGTCGTCGGGTCGGGTTAGACTCCCGAAAGCTACTGATTTCGCGCTCGTATAACATTACTCTTCCAGTAAATAACGGTCTAGCACTTGGCGGGCGATAGGGGCGGCGACCGCCCCGCCATGGCCACCATTCTCCACGATCACGGCCAGCGCAATGGTTGGTTCTTCGGCTGGAGCGAAGGCGATGAAGAGGGCATGATCCCGCAGCCTTTTGGGAATACTCTCGGCATCGTACTCCTCATCCTGGCCTACCGTAAAGACCTGCGAGGTGCCAGTTTTTCCGCCAATGCGGTAGTGCGGGTTGCGAATCCGTCGGGCAGTCCCGCGCTGCCCCTCAACCACCTCAATCATGGTGTCGATAGTGTGCTGCCAGTGGAGTCGGTTGCCAATCGGCACCTGCGAAAGCAGCACCGGCTCCAGCGCGGTCACCTCACCGGTCAGGTGGTCGCCAATCGCAGCCACCACGTGGGGACGATAGTGGGTACCATCCTGGACTAGGGCGGCGGTGGCCGATGCCAGCTCCAGCGGGGTGGTTAAAAAGTAGCCCTGCCCGATTCCCATGATCAGCGTCTCTCCCGGATACCAAGGAGCATTGCGGTTGGCACGCTTCCACTGCGGCGAGGGGAGCAGGCCGCTCAGTTCGCCGCTAATATCGACTCCCAGCGGGCTACCGAAGCCAAACTTGCTAAGATAGTCGTGCATCCGCTCCACCCCCAGCTCATGCGCCAGGGCGTAAAAGTAGACATCGCACGACTGCGCCACGGCATCAAGCAGATCCATCCAGCCGTGGCCACTGCGCTTCCAGTCGCGGTAGCGGTGCTGGTGGTTGGGCAGACGGTAGAAACCGGGGCAGAAGATGCGCTGGCGTGGGGTGATGGTCTCTGACTCCAAGCCGAGCAGCCCGACGAAGGGCTTGGTGGTGGAGCCGGGCGGATAGCGACCGCGCAGCGCCCGATTAAAAAGTGGGTTATAAGGGGATTGTTGCAGCGCATGAAACGCCGCACGCGAGATCCCCTCGACAAACGGGTTGGGATCAAAGCCGGGCTTGCTCACCATCGCCAAAATCGAACCGTCACGCGGATCAATCGCCACCAGCGCCCCGTTCTCCTCGCCAAAAGCGGCCATCGCCTCGCGTTGCAGGCGCAGATCGAGTGACAGGTGGAGATCCCGTCCCGGGATCGAGGGCTGCTCCTCCAGCACCCGCACCACCCGCCCGAAGGCGTTGACCTCGACCCGTTGCAGCCCGACGGCACCGTGCAGCTCCCGCTCATAGAAGCGCTCCACCCCGGTTTTACCAATGTAGGAGGTGCCGCTATAGGCCGAGCCGTCAATTTCGGCGAGATCCTGCTCGCTGATCCGTCCGACATAGCCGACGACATGCGCAGTCTCCACGCCATGAGGGTAGGAGCGCAGCAGCTTGGCCTCAATATCGACTCCCGGAAAGCGGTGGCGATTCACAGCAATGATTGCCACCTCGCTCTCGCTCAGTGCCGAGCGCAACAGGACATTTTCAAAACGCCGCCGCTGCTGCCGCAGCCGCTCGAAACGGGTCAGATCCTCCTCGCTAATGGTCACCAACTGGGCGAGCTGCTCCAACGTCCAAGCCATATCCTTAACCCGCTCGGGAATGATTACAAGGCTATGTACCGGAATATTCTGCGCCAGCAGCTCACCGTTGCGGTCATAGATCAAGCCTCGGGTCGGCGGGAGGGGCTGCACCCGTACCCGATTTTCGGTGGACATCTGGGCAAAATAGGGGTGCTGTTCGATCTGCAAGTAGGCCATGCGGGCGACCAACCCGGTCAGCAGCAGCAGGATGAGGAGTACCGCCTGCCACAATCGGCCGATAAACAGGCGGCGTTCGCGCAAATGGTCGCGAAAGCTGTTGAGGCTGCTCATGGGTCAGGTCACAAAGCGGCGGCGTACATCCCGCAGCACGATATAGATCCATGGCCACAGAATCATCCCCACAAAAGGGGCAATCCAGAAGTGGAGTCCCGGCAGTGGTTGGTGGCTGACCCCCATTCCCCAAAACAGAATCGCCCGCTCCAGCAGCAGTAGCGCGAGGACGATCACTGCTTGCTGCCAGAGAGGAAAGAGGCGCAGTCGCTGGCTGGTCTGCTGCACCACGTAGGCGACAAAGGCGAGGCCAATGGCATGTTGTCCCAGGAGGGTGCCGGTGACTACATCGACCGCCAGCCCCAGCCCGGCGGCGGCAAAGACTCCGATGCGGGCGGGCAGCGCCATTGCCCAGTAGATCAGCACCAGGGTGTACCACTGCGGTCGGAACATCTTGGCCCAATCGGGGATCGGGATGATGGTGAGTACCAGAGCCAGCACTAGGGTCAGTAGAATAACCATCCCGCCACGATGATTATTCACCCCGATCCTCCGTGGTCATCAGTTCCGCCTGGGTGTGGATCTGCACCTCCGAGAGTGGCCACACCAACAGCACCTCCATAATCCGATCCAGTTTGGCAATCGGGCGGGCGGTCACCTTGGCGAAGGGGTCGCTCGGACGGCGCTCCACCGTGGTGATGCGGGCCACCGGATAGCCGGGGGGGAAGTGGCGTCCCAATCCGGAGGTGACCAGCAGGTCGCCTTCACGAATATCGGTATTATTGGGTAGGTAGGGGAGGGTGAGCTGCCCGAGGTTTCCACTCCCCATCGCAATGGTGCGTAGCCCGGTGCGTTGGTTGAGGACGGGTAGCGAGTGGGCGGCATCGGTGATCATCAGCACCCGCGAGGTAAAGCGATTGCTGTCGATCACTTGACCGATCACGGCATCGGCATTGAGTACCGCCTGACCGGGATAGACCCCGGAGCTGCTCCCCTTGTCAATCAGCACCTGATGGCGATAGGGAGCTAGATCGACCGCCAGCAGCTCCGCAATTAACACCCGCTCGCCGACCTTAAAGGAGGTTCCCAGCAGTCCGCGCAGGCGCATATTTTCTGCCTCCAGGGTGGTCATCTTCTGCTGCATCGCCTGCAACCGTAGATTCTCCCGCGACAACCGCCGGTTCTCCTCCAGCAGATGGCTACGAGTCGCGAAGGTCTCATGCCCCCACTGCATCACCCAGACCGGCGAGGCCGCCAACCAGTGCAGGGGATAGAGCAGGGTGGAGAGAGTAGTGCGCACCTCGCGTAGGTGATCATGGCGGTGATCAATCGCCATCAAGACCACCGAACAGAGTACGACCAAGAGCAGGCGAGCGGTGGGCGAAGGAGAGTGTAGAAAAATGGTGTTAATAGCGTATCAACCTCTGCTCTAGGTAGCTGAGGACGGAAAGAGAGAAGAAGGCTATTCGAGCGAGAAGATTTCGCCTCCCCGTTCGTCGATCAGCTCCAGCGCCCGCCCACCACCTCGGGCGACACAGGTTAAGGGATCTTCCGCCACCAGCACCGGCAGTCCGGTCTCCTCCTCAATCAGCCGGTCGATATCTTTAAGCATCGCCCCGCCGCCGGTCAGTACAATCCCACGCTCCGCAACATCGGCCCCCAACTCCGGCGGGGTCTGCTCCAGGGCCGCTTTAACCGCCCCAACGATCCCCGAGAGCGGCTCTTGCAGCGCTTCCAGAATCTCATTGCTGTTTAGGGTGAAACTGCGCGGAATCCCCTCCGCCAGATTACGCCCCTTCACCTCAATCTCCCTCACCTCCTCTCCCGGATAGGCCGAACCGATCTCCTTCTTGATCCGCTCCGCCGTCGCCTCGCCGATCAGGGTACCATAGTTGCGCCGCACATAGCTGATAATCGCCTCATCAAAGCGATCCCCGCCAATCCGCACCGAGTTGGCATACACAATTCCGTTGAGGGAGATAATCGCCACCTCTGAGGTGCCTCCACCGATATCCAGCACCATCGAACCACGCGCCTCATCGACCGGCAGCCCGGCCCCAATCGCCGCCGACATCGGCTCCTCAATCAGATAGACCTCACGCGCCCCGGCCCCTGCCGCCGACTCCTTAATCGCCCGTCGCTCGACCTGGGTCGAGCCGCACGGCACGCAGATCAGCACCCGTGGGCTGGGGCGGATGATGCGGGTCTCGTGAACCTTATGGATAAAGTGCTGAAGCATCTTCTCGGTCACCGTGAAGTCGGCGATTACCCCCTCCTTCAGCGGGCGAATAGCGGTGATATTGGCCGGAGTCCGTCCCAACATCTGCTTCGCCTCCAACCCTACCGCTGCCACCGAGCGGGCACCGCCATGGCCACGATCCTGGCGAATCGCTACGACCGAGGGTTCATCCAGCACGATTCCCTGCCCACGCGCATAGATCAGGGTATTAGCAGTTCCCAGATCAATCGACAGGTCATTGGAGAAAAGCCCACGCAAGCGTTTGAAAAACATAATTAAGTCTTCACTGTAAATACAGCCCGCCGAGACCTTTGGGAGTCCCGTCAAGCCCGAATAAAACCAGAAAGGATTGCGCCGTTATGCAGTCGCTGCCGAGGTCAGGTTTGCAAAACAGCGAGTAGTTTAGCTGGATCGAAGGCATCGGTCACTACCGATTTTCCCACCGCATGCAGCAGCACCAGCCGCAGCTTTCCATCCATCACCTTCTTATCGACCGTCATAAGCTGCATAAACTGCTCAGCAGAGAGGGTATCGGGGGCGCGGGTCGGCAGTCCCGCCTGCTGCATCAGGCGCACCACCCGCCGCACCTGGTCGCGAGCGATCCAGCCGTGGCGGTAGGAGAGTTCCGCCGCCAGGCAGATTCCCACCGCCACCGCCTCGCCGTGCAGCCACTCGCCGTACCCCATGCCGGTCTCAATCGCATGGCCGAAGGTGTGGCCCAAATTGAGCAGCGCCCGCCGCCCCTGCTCCCGCTCATCGGCGGCCACCACAGCGGCCTTATCGGCACACGAACGGCGCACCGCAAAGGCGAGTGCCTCGCGATTGCGCTCTACCAGCGCCGTCATATTGCCCTCCAGCCAGGTGAAGAACTCGGCATCCTCAATCAGCCCGTATTTAATCACCTCCGCCAGTCCAGCGGAGAGCTGGCGATCCTCCAGGGTATCGAGGGTCGCAATGTCGGCAATCACACAATCTGGCTGATAAAAAGCCCCGATCATATTCTTGCCCAGCGGATGGTTCACCCCGGTTTTCCCCCCCACCGAAGAGTCCACCTGCGACAACAGAGTTGTCGGCACCTGAATGTAGTGGACTCCGCGCTGATAGGTCGCAGCGGCAAAGCCGGCCATATCGCCCACCACCCCGCCACCAAGGGCAATTAGCGTCGATTGGCGGTCATAGCGCTGCTGCAACAGGGCATCAAAGATGCGCTGCCACACCTCCAGGGTTTTATACGCCTCGCCATCGGGGAGAATCACCTGATTTACTGTGCAGTGATTGAGCGCTGCCCGCAGCGGCTCCAGATAGAGCGGGGCGACCGTCTCATTGGTCACCACCATCACCTGCCGCCCCGCCGGAATATGGGCCTGGTAGTACTCCGCTTGACCTAACAGGCCACTGCCGATATAGATCGGGTAGCTACGCGCCCCCAGCTCCACCGTTAACCGCTTGACTCGGTCGGCCATCGTCCACTCCTCTGCGCACTACACACACATAGCTACGGGTCTCAGGAGGGTTCCCCGGTAGGAGACGAACCCTGCTGCTGCCACTGAATAATCATTCGGGTTACCGCCGCCGTACTGCGCTTGTCGGTGGTAATCACCAGATCCGCAATCTGTCGATAGAGCGGGTCGCGCACCGCCATCAGCTCACGCAACACCGCCATCGGATCCTCGGTTTGCAGCAGTGGCCGGTTTTTATCCCGCAGGGTACGGCGATACTGCTGCTCGGGGGAGCAGTGCAGATAGACCACCACGCCTCTAGTTGCCAGCGCGGTACGGTTCTCCGCCCGCAGCACGCTCCCACCGCCGGTAGCAAGCACAATTCCGGCCTGCTGGGTCAGCTCTTCCAACACTATCGCCTCCCGGCGGCGAAATCCCTCCTCCCCTTCAAATTCGAAGATGGTTGGGATATTCACCCCGGTACGCTGCTGAATCAACTGGTCGCTATCCTCGAAAGGAAGACCCAACTGCTCCGCTAGCGAGCGGCCGATGGTACTCTTACCCGCCCCCATGGGGCCGACCAGAAAGATGTTGTTACCGCACCTCATTTGTTCCCTTATCCCGCAATAAAAATGGCATACCTCGCAGGCACACCCCACTATGATACCACTCCTCGCGTTTAACGCATCGAGAGTTCAGGCTTGAGGATCTTGGGGGTAACGAAAATCAGCAGTTCACTGTTGGCAATAGTCTCGGTGCGGTGGCGGAAAAGGTTGCCGACCACCGGGAGGTCACCGAAGAAGGGGACTGAGGTCTTGGCGAGGGCATTCTCCCGTTCGAAGATGCCGCCGAGGACTACCGTCGCCCCATTATCCACCAGCACATTGGTGGTTAGATTGCGGCGGTTAATCGCTGGTTGACCCCCGACGACGGTACCGAAGTCGGGTTCATCCTTGGTGACGTTAATCCGCAGAATTACCCGATCATCCGGTGTAATCGAGGGGGTGACATCCATCGACAGGGTCGCATCTTGGAAGGCGGTGACGGTGGCACCGTCCTGCACGCTCTGGTAGGGGATACTGACCCCTTGGTGGATGCGGGCGTTCTCCTTGTCGGCAGTAATAATGCGCGGGCTGGAGAGGATCTCCCCTTTGCCCTCGGTCTGCATCGCCGAAAGTTCCAGTTGCAGCAGGTAGGAGCCAACCCTGCCGATGAGGGTGTTTAATACTCCGCCAGAGCCACCGGCGGCGGTGCCGGGGAGATTGACCAATAGCCCTTGGGCACCATCTTCTTGAATCATCGCCGGAAAGGTGGTGCCATCGGCGAGTCCACCGAAGATGCCGGTGTAGAAGTCGGCACTGCCGTCAAGGCCGCCGGGCTGCCCGCCACCGATCAAAATATCGGTTCCAGCGATACGGTTAGCGCGGGTGAAGCCGAGGCGTACCCCGATGTCGCGAGAGAAGGAGTCGCGGGCAACCACCACCCGCGCCTCAATCAGCACCTGCTGTACCGGGATGTCGAGGCGGGTGATCAGGCGTTGCAGATCCTCCAGTTTGGCGGCGGTGTCACGCACCAGCAGGGTATTGGTGCGTGGATCGAAGGTGACATTGCCGCGATCCGGTGTCAGCAGTTGGTTCTCATCGCTCTTGAGCAGGGCGGCGATATTGGCGGCCTGGGCGTAGTTAATCTGAAAAAACTCGGAGTGGAGCGGGGCGAGTTCTTCGATCTTCTGCTGCGATTGCAGTTTCTGCTCCTCCTGGGCGGCCAGTTCGGCGGCTGGGGCGATGAGAATGATATTGCCATCCTCACGCTTGTCGAGGCCCCGGGTCTTGAGAATCAGATCCATCGCTTGATCCCATGGGACATTGCGTAGACGCAGGGTGATGCTGCCGCGCACCGAGTCGGCGACAACCATGTTTTTGCCGGTGAAGTCGCCGAGAAGCTGGAGTACGGCGCGGACCTCAATATCCTGAAAGTTCAGCGATAACCGTTCACCGGTGTAGCCGACCCGTTCGCGTACCAGAGCCTCGCGCTCTTCGCGGGTGAGCGGGCGGAACTCGACGGTGAACTCATTATCGGTCTGGTAGGCGAGGTACTCGTTATTAATGTCGGCCTGAAAGCGGACGTGGCCATGTTCGCCGCGCTCACGCACCTCAAAGGTTTTGACCGGGGTGCCGAAGTCGGCGACATCAAAGCGGCGCAGCAGGTTGTCCGGTACCGAGGTGTTGCGAAAATCGAGCACCACTTGGCCGCCATCCTCATACAGATCGACCACGGTATTGGGGTCGCTGAGGATAAAAACTACCCGTCCAGAACTCTCCTGTCCGCGCCGAAAATCGACACTGCTAATCTGGCGTCCGCTAGCGACCGGGGCGCGTGCGGGGGAGGGAGTCGGCTGTGCCAGAGTGGTCGGGGGGGTAACCTCCCCGGCCTCGGGCCGGAGGGGGGAGGGCGCTGCGACCGAAGTGGGCGGAGCGGTTGGCGGGGCGGCGGCGGCTTGGGCGACACTTCCGCCTAAGCGAAGTCGGGTCTGCCCGCCATCGGTGAGCAGTTGGTGGGGGACTGCGTCGGCTAGGTTGATCACCACCCGGGTGCGCCCCTGCCCCTCCACAGTGGTAATGCTGCGTACCAGGCCAACACCGACCGGAATGGTCCGCTGGCTCACTTCGCTACGGGTAGCGGGGAGGTCGATAGCGATGCGGGCCGGGTTCTGGGTGGCGAAGGTGGTGGCACCGCTAATCGGCTGATCCGCGCTAAGGAGAATCTCCAGGCCGCGATCTGGAAGGGAAGAGAAGGAGATGTCACGCAGGATGTTATTGGCCCAACTGCTCATGGAGAGCAGCAGGAGTGGTAGTCCAAGCAAAATCCAAGTGAGACGGCTGCTCCGTCCGCGGAGGCATCTGCTTCCTGTTTCCGAAGATTGATATTTGTTCATGATAATTTCCCCGACACAACGCTAAAAAGAGAGTTCGATCCCTATTGGCTAGCAAGAGCCATGGTCGCTCGTCGCTCGCGATAACCGCCCCTGCCATCCTGAATAATCTCCATCAATTCGATACGATCCTCCATGACTCTCATAATCTGTCCGTGATTCTGCCCCATGTAGTTACCGACCCGCACCCGGTAGATGATCCCTTCGTGAACCACCAGCCCCCACATCGTACTCTCCTGTTCCATGGTACCGACCATGCGAATGGTATCGAGCGGGAACATCTCCAGCTCCTCACGCCGTCGGAATGGGTCGGGGGAGATGCCGTCATCAATCGGCTCGGCGATTTCGCGTGCCTCGGCACGCTCCTCAGGGGTAAAGGGGCTGCGCCGATCCCCCGGAATGTAGATAAAGGTCTCCACCTGCTTGATCTCCGGCAGCGGCTGAAGCCGTTGACCGGGGCGCTTTTTGGTCTCCTCGACAAACTGTTGCAGATCGCTCATATTGCCGGAGACACAACCGGCCAGTAGCGGTACCACCAAGGCTGCCAAAGCGAGGGATCGAAAGGTGATGATTGCTCCCATGACTACTTCCCCTCCTCCTCTTCGTAGTAGCGATAGGTACGCGCTACGGCATCCATAATCAGCATGACCTGCCGCCCTTCGCCGCGTGTACCGCCCGCCCCGGTGATGCGAATGTCGTGGATAGTGACGATGCGGGGGAGTGCCGCCAGACCGCTGACAAACTCCCCAAACTGGTGATAACTGCCGACCACCCGTAACCGAATCGGCAGCTCGGCGTAGAAGTCACGACGCACCTCGTTCTGTGGATCGAAGAGTTCAAACTCCAACCCCGACCCGAGTCCGGTCTGGGAGACATCGACCAGCAGGCTGGCTACCTCCGTGCGGTTGGGGAGCTGGCGTAGCATCGCCCCCAGGTTCTGCTCCATCTCCTCAATCTGCGCCCGGTACTGATCGAGACTGGCGGCGCGGCGCTGCTTGGTCTCAAAATCGCTGCGCAACGTCCGCTCCTGCGCCTCGGCCCGATCCAGGCGCATCAACTGATCTTGGGTGTCAAAATAAAATCCCGCGCCCCAGACTGCGATGCAGATCGCGAGCAGGGCTAATGCCTTAATCGGTAACGGCCAATCCGCCGGGTTGTTGGGGTCAATGTCTTGAAAATTGATTTTTTCCATCGCTATCTTCTCCCTGTCCTTGGTGCCGCCGCGCCACCGCTTGGTCCCTCTGCTATCACTTGTTTTACGGTGAAGCGTAGGGTGAAGCGGCTCAATACATCGGTCGCGCCGCGTCCCCGGCTATCGCCACTAATCACCACCAGCTCCGGGTTGTCGATCCACTCCGAGGCCTCAATGTTACGCATAAAAGCAGAGACGCGGGTGTTTGATTCGGCGCGTCCCTGAACGGTGACGTTGTTACCGGTCTGGGTCGCGCTCTCTAGCAGCACCCCTTCCGGTACAGTGCGCACGATTTCGTCGAACATCCGCACCGCCAACGGGCGACTCTCTTGCAGGCGCTGAATAATCTCCATACGGGCGGTGAGCTGCTGCTTGATGCGCTCTAGCCGCTCAATCTCCTGGATCTGGCGATCCAGCACCACAATCTCCTGTTGTAGATAGCGGTTTCTGTTGTTCTGCTGCTCGATCATCGCCTCCACCTGCATGTGGACGAGCAGCATGATCGCTCCGGCAAAGAGTGCCGCAATGCCTGCGGCAATGCCAAACTCCTGTTGGCGCTGCTTGCGCAGGGCCTCGCGCCACGGCAATAGGTTGATATGTGCCATTTCAGTCGAAGCTCCTTAATGCCAGACCGCAGGCCGTCATCAGGGCCGGCGCGTCGTTGCTCAAACTCTGGGCCTTCACGCTGGAGGCGACCGACATCTTGGCCAGAGGGTTGGAGATGGTGGTCGGTGACCCGGTCTTCTCCTCAATCAGCTCATCCACCGCGGCAATAGAGGCGCAGCCGCCAGCAATCAAGATATGGTCTACGCTATTGTGCTGGCTGGAGGAGTAGAAGAACTGTAGCGAACGGCTGACCTGTTGTGCCATCGCCTCTTTGAACGGCTCCAGCACCTCCGGCACGTAGTTGTCGGGTAGACCGCCTTGACGCTTGGCCATACCCGCCTCTTCGTAGGAGAGTCCATAGCGGCGCTGAATCTCCTCGGTCAACTGCTTGCCGCCAAAATTCTGTTCGCGGGTGTAGATGATTGAACCGCCGTGCATCACATTCAGGGTCATGTTGGTGGCCCCAATATCGACAATCGCAATGGTTGGATCCTCGCCGTAGTCGGGGAGCTGATCGGCTAGCAGGCGGTAGGCCTTCTCAATGGCGTAGGCCTCGACATCGACCACGCGGGCAATTAGCCCCGCCGCCTCAATCGCCTCGACTCGGCTCTCGACATTCTCCCGCCGCGAAGCGGCGAGCAGCACATCGACCGTCTCCGGGTTCTTGGCGGTTGGCCCGACGATCTCGAAATCGAGATTGACCTCATCCAGCGAGTAGGGGATATACTGGTCGGCTTCCAGCATGATCTGCTCCTCCAACTGCCGCTCACTCAACTCGGCGGACATGGTAATCACCTTAGTGATCACCGCCGAGCCGGAGACCGCCACCGCCACCTCCTTAGTGCGGGTGCTGGCACGTCGCACCGCATTGCGCAGCGCCTCTGAAACCGCCTCAATATCGGCGATATTCTTCTCGACCACCGCATTGGCCTTGAGCGGCTCGACGGCGTAGGACTCCACCCGGTAGCGCGGTTTCGCACCACCGGAGCGGCTCAACTCCAGTAATTTTACCGAGGTCGAACTAATGTCCACACCAAGTAACTGTGGTTTTTTCGCTTTCAGGAATGGCAGCATCGTTTCTTTTCCATGAGTATGTTGCTGATAAATCGCCCTCGGGCCTTCGCTACACTTCGCTTTAAGAGTACACGCTAACTATATAGCAGTAAATAAAAACTTTGTGAAGCATTTTCTTGCCTCCCGATCCCCTCGTACCCTCTTCCAGGAAAGCTGGTATACTGTACTACGTCAACAAGAACGCCAGCTTGCGGCCTGATACCATCTATTTTTCGCGCTTTCATCTATGCTTACCTGGATCAAAAGACTTTTTTTCTCAGCCTTTGTAGCCTTGCTGCTGCTTATTGCCTCAATAATCGCAGTATACTTCTACCTCGCCCCCGATCTTCCCTCCATCGCAGAGGTGCGTGAGCTGCGGCTACAAGTCCCCCTGCGGGTCTATAGCCAGGATGGCTTATTGATTCAGGAGTTTGGGGAGATGCGACGCATCCCGCTGCGTTATGAACAGATCCCTGAACGCCTCATTCACGCCTTCCTGGCAGCGGAGGATGACCGCTACTTCGAACATCCTGGGGTAGACTACCAAGGACTCGCCGCCGCCGTGGTGGAGCTGGTGACCACCGGAGAGCCGCGCCGTGGCGGCAGCACCATCACCATGCAGGTAGCCCGCAACCTGTTTCTCACCCCGGAGAAGAGCTACGAGCGTAAGCTACGCGAGATTATCCTCGCCTTCCGCCTGGAACAGGAGCTGAACAAGCAGGAGATTTTGGAGATCTACCTCAACAAGATCTTTCTCGGTCACCGCTCCTACGGCATTGGCGCTGCCGCCCATGTCTATTATGGCAAAGCTGTTGACGACCTGGAACTTCACCAAATCGCCATGATCGCCGGACTGCCCAAGGCCCCCTCCCTCTACAACCCGGTCACCAACCCGGAACGGGCCTTGCAGCGGCGCGACTATGTGCTGGGGCGGATGCACCTGCTCGGCTACCTCAGCGACGAGGAGTACCAGCACGCCGACAACACCCCCGACGATGCTCGCCTCCACCGGGCTCAGATTGAGGTGGACAGCCCCTACATCGGCGAAATGGTGCGCGACTGGATGGTCACCCGCTTCGGCGAGGAGGAGACCTATACCGGCGGCTATCACGTTTATACCACCATTTACAGCGAGCTGCAAATCGCTGCCGAGGCTGCCGTGCGCCGCAACCTGCGTGATTACGACCGCCGCCGGGGCTATCGCGGCTCGGAAGGTCGGGTTGAACTCGCTGCCGACACCCCGCCACAACTGCCCCCCGGCTACCAGCGCGTCGGCGACCTGCTGCCGGCGCTGGTTACCGAGGTCGCCGAACGCAGCTTCACGGCCCAACTGCGCAGCGGTGAGGCGGTCGAGGTAGGGTGGGAGGGGATGCGCTGGGCGCGCCCCTTTATCCACCGCAACGCCCAGGGTCGCCCCCCCAACCGCGCCAGCGACATCGTCCAGCCGGGAGAGATTATTCGCCTGCTGCCGGTCACGGATGCCGAGGAGAGCATCACCCACTGGGAACTCTCGCAAATCCCCGAAGCGCAAGGAGCCTTAATCGCCCTCGACCCGGAGGATGGAGCGATTCGCGCCCTGGTCGGCGGCTACGACTTCTACCGCAGCAAGTTTAACCGTGCCATCCAAGCGCGTCGCCAATCCGGCTCCGCTTTTAAGCCGGTTATCTTCTCCGCCGCCCTCGACCTTGGCTACCACCCCGCCAGCCTAATTAACGATGCCCCGGTGGTCTTTGAAGATCCCAGCCTGGAGCGCGACTGGCGACCGGAAAACTACAGCGGCGAGTTCTTCGGGCCGACCCGTATGCGGGTCGCCCTCGCCGCCTCACGCAACCTGGTCGCCATCCGCCTGCTGCGTAGCACCGGTGTCAACAACACCCTGCTGCAGTCGGCCCGCTTCGGACTCGACCCCGCCGAACTGCCGGCCAACCTCTCCCTCTCCCTCGGCACCGGGGTCTCCACCCCGCTGCAGATGACCCGCACCTACAGCGTACTGGCCAACGGCGGCCACCGCATCGACCCCCACTTTGTACTCACCATCCAGAACGAAGCGGGCGAAACCCTCTACCAAGCCGACCCGTTACGGGTCTGTCCGAGCTGCCTCAACGAACTGAGCGCCCAGCCGCACCCCCCCTATACCCGTGCCGCACCGCAGGTCATCAGCGCACAAAACGCCTACTTCATGAGTTCCATGCTACGCGATGTCATTCGCAGCGGCACCGCCACCCGCGCCCGCAGCCTCGGACGCAACGACCTCGCCGGCAAAACCGGCACCACCAACGACCATCGCGACACCTGGTTTATCGGCTACCACCCCACCCTGGTGGTAGGCAGTTGGGTCGGCCTCGATGACAACGAACGGCTGGGGGGAGGGGAGAGCGGTGGACGCACCGCCCTACCCGCCTGGATCGAGTTTATGGAACACGCCCTGCAAGGAGTCCCCGAAGCCCCCCTCACCATGCCCAGCGGAGTGGTGCAGGTGCGCATCGACCCGCGCACCGGGCAGCGCGCCTACCCCGGCCAACCCGATGCGATTTTTGAGGTCTTCCCGGCGGGACAGGTTCCGCGCGAGCAGGTGAGCGCCTCCGACCTGCCGCTGCTGATCACCCCTGGTGGCAGTGGTGATGAAGCGATCCCCCCGCACCAACCCCCCAGCGTTTTGGAGATTTTTTAACCCCAATGTTGGTTCTCGCCCTGCACCACGTCAGCCTGATCGTCGCCGATAGCGAACGCGCCGTCGCTTTCTACCGCGACCTCCTCGGCCTGCCGCTCATCCCTCGTCCCAAACTCGATTTCCCCGGAGTCTGGCTGGCCCTCGGCCCGCAGCAGCTCCACCTGCTGGAGCTGCCCAACCCCGACCCCACCACCGACCGCCCCGCGCACGGCGGACGTGATCGCCACATCGCCCTGCTGGTGAGCGACCTCAACGCCCTGGAGCAGCGCCTGCAGCACGCCGCCATCCCCTTCACGCGCAGCCGCTCAGGACGCGCCGCGCTCTTCTGTCGCGACCCAGACGGCAATGGCGTTGAGCTGATTCAATTGAAAAATGACGGGTAGAGAGGCGTAGAGAACGGCAGGGAGAGGGGGTAGAATGGGCGCACTTTATCGCTGGCGTAGGCGTGCCTTCCGGCGCGACCGCTAGTTAATCTAACATAAAGAGGAAAGGGAACCCGATGCCAACCAACCAAGCCACCACCTCCCCCACCGTAGAGGGGGCTAAAAGTCCCCTACTGCGCAATCTCGTGGCCGGGGGAGTCTTCGCCCTGCTTGCCCTGCTCGCCGCCTGGGTCGCCCCCACCACCGCCATCGCCTGGGTCGTCGCCATCCTCCTCTTCACCATCTACCTCTTCGCCTTTGAAGTCGTCGGTATTGATGTCGCCGCCGTCTGCATTATGGTGCTGCTCGGCCTCACCAGCCTCTTGGCCCCGCTCATGGGGCTAGAGAGCGGACTCGTTAGCGACACCCAGCTCTTTGACGGCTTCGCCAGTAACGCCGTCATCTCGATCATTGCGGTAATGATCATTGGCGCAGGACTCGACAAAACCGGACTCATGACCCAGGTCGCCAGTTTCATCCTCAAAACCGCCGGACGCACCGAAGCCCGCATCATTCCCGCCATCTCCGGCAGCGTCGGAATCATCTCCTCGTTTATGCAGAACGTCGGAGCCGCAGCCCTCTTTCTGCCAGTGGTGAGCCGCATCTCCGCCCGCACCGGGCTGCCGATGTCGCGGCTACTGATGCCGATGGGTTTTTGCGCGATCCTCGGCGGCACCATCACCATGGTCGGCTCCAGCCCACTGATCCTGCTCAACGACCTAATGGCCGCCTCCAACCAGGCACTCCCCGAGGAGCAGCAGATGGAGGCGTGGTCGCTCTTCTCGGTCACCCCCATCGGCATCGCCCTGGTCATCACCGGAATCCTCTACTTCGTCGTCGCCGGACGCTTCGTCCTCCCCAAAATTGAGGCCAAAGGGGTGAGCGCCAGCAACACCATGAGCTACTTTCGCAAGATCTACGGGGTCAACTACGCCCTGCGCGAAGTGGTGATCCCGGTTGACAGCCCAATCGTCGGCAAGCTGCTCGACGAGATTGAACACGAACACAAAATTCGGGTCATCGCCGCGCTGCGCGGCAGTGACGATCTGCGGATCGGTCCCGGCGGCCTGGCGCGTGATGTCGGGATTGAAGGCAACTCCGTCCTCGGCATCCTCTCCAACCAAGAGCATATCGACCAACTGGTGAGCCACTACGGACTGCTGCTGCGTGACGAACTGGAGTCGTTTCAAGACTCCCTCGCCCCGACCAAGGCCGGTATCGCCGAAGTGGTCATCCCCCCCCGCTCCGAGTTGGTGGGCAAGAGCGCACGCGATGTCTGGATGCGCAAACGCTACGGCATCGCCATGGTCGCCCTCCATCGCGGCGGCAATACCTTGCGCGAAGGGGAGGGGATTCGCGACCTGCCGCTGGTGGCGGGAGATACCCTGGTCGTCCATACCACCTGGGATGCCCTCGCCCTCCTCAGCAAAGACCCCAACTTTGTAGTTGTCACCACCGAGTACCCCCACGAAGAGCTACGCCCGCAAAAGGTCGGCTGGGCCACCTTCTTCTTCGCTGTAGCCTTGGGGTTGATCCTATTCAGTGATCTGCGCCTCTCCATCGCCCTGCTCACCGGTGCCATGGGGATGATCCTCGCCGGAGTCCTCACCATGGACGAAGCCTACCGCGCTGTCAGTTGGAAGACCGTCTTTCTACTCGCCAGCCTGATTCCACTCGGGCTAGCGGTCGAGACCTCCGGCACCGCCGCCTGGATCGCCCAGCAGGTTCTCACCTGGATGGGCGATGTCCCCGGCTGGGTGCTGCAACTGGTGATCGCCATCCTCGCCACCGCCTTCACCCTGGTGATGTCCAACGTCGGGGCCACCGTGCTGCTGGTGCCGCTAGCGGTCAACATCGCCATCGGCGCTGGGGAAAATCCCGCCATCTTCGCCCTCACCGTCGCCATTGCCACCTCCAACTCCTTCCTGATCCCCACCCACCAGGTCAACGCCCTAATTATGGGGCCGGGCGGCTACCGCGTGGTCGATTACCTGCGGGCAGGAGGAGTGATGACCATCCTCTTTCTCATTGTCATGATGATTATGATGAACCTGATCTTCTAATGGTCACGCAGCAAATGAGGACTACCACCGAACTGCTCGCCCCCGCAGGTACCCTGCACAACCTGCACTACGCCCTCGCCTACGGGGCCGATGCGGTCTATGCCGGAATGCCGCGCTACAGCCTGCGGGTACGCAATAACGACTTTATGGGCGAAAAACTGGCGCAGGGGATCGCCGCCACCCACGCCGCCGGGCGGCGCTTCTACCTCGCCTGCAACCTGCTGCCCCACGGGGCCAAGCTCAAGACCTTTATGGCCGATCTGGAGCCGATTGTCGCGCTCGGGCCGGATGCCCTGATTATGGCCGATCCGGGGCTGATTCTGTGGGCGCGGGAGCGCTGGCCAGATATTCCCATTCATCTTTCGGTGCAGGCCAACACCGTTAACGCCGCCGCCGTCGAGTTCTGGCGGCAGATCGGCCTGCGCCGGGTGATTTTGTCGCGTGAGCTATCGCTTGAGGAGATCGCCGAGATCCGCCAGCAGTGCCCCGAGATCGAGCTGGAGGTCTTTATCCACGGTGCCCTCTGCATCGCCTACTCCGGGCGCTGCCTGCTCTCCGGCTACTTCAACCACCGCGATGCCAACCAAGGGAGCTGCACCAACGCCTGCCGCTGGGAGTACCGCCTGTCGCAGACCCAGCAGCCGCGCCACCCCGAAGCCGATGGGGAGTATCTGCTGGAGGAGCGCGGGCGACCGGGGGCCTTGCTGCCGATTTTTGAGGATGAGGCGGGCACCTATATTATGAACTCCAAGGATCTACGCGCCGTGGAGCATGTTCAGCAGTTGATCGAAATCGGGATCGACAGCCTCAAAATCGAAGGGCGGACTAAGTCCCACTACTACGTCGCTCGCGCCACCCAGGTCTATCGCCAGGCGATTGACGATGCCCACGCCGCTCGCCCCTTCCGCCCCGAGCTGCTGGGCGAACTCGAAGGGCTGGCCAATCGCGGCTATACCGACGGCTTCTACCAGCGCCACCCGAGCCAAGCGCTGCAGAACTACCGCAGCAATAGCTCGGAGAATAGCGGCGAGATCTTCGTCGGTGAGGTGGTGGGTGATGACCACTCCCACTGGATTGAGGTCAAAAACCGTTTTAGCGTAGGCGACTCGCTGCGGCTGATCACTCCCGAGGGCAATCATGATTTTATTCTGGAGCAGATTCATGATCTCAAGGGAATAGCGCTCTCGGTCGCTCCGGGTAGTGGTCATCGGGTGCAGATTCCGCTGCCGGTTAGTCCGCCGGATTATGCGCTCTTGACGCGCAGGCTTCGGGGGAGTGAGTAGGCGGCT
>SLIM01000185.1 GCA_007135625.1 Gammaproteobacteria bacterium | reverse complement strand
CGCTAGGTGCGAGGTGCGAGGCGCTAGGTTCGAGGTGCGAGGCGCTAGGTGCGAGGTGCGAGGCGCTAGGTTCGAGATTCGAGGCGCTAGGTTCGAGATTCGAGGTTGTCTCTTGGTGGTCTTCTTGCGTTTCTGTCGGGTACTCTTCTAGGAACTCCTCCGGCTCTTCTGCGGTGGTTTCTTTCAGCTCCTCTTCCGGGTGTTCCTCCGGCTCTTCTGCGGTGGCTTCTTTCAGCTCCTCCTCCGGGTGGTTCTCCGGCTCTTCTGCGGTGGCTTCTTCCAGCGCTGCTTCCGGGTGTTCCTCCGGCTCTTCTGCGATGGCTTCTTCCGGCGCTGCTTCCGGGCGCTCCTCCGGCTCTTCTGCGGTGGCTTCTTCCGGCGCTGCTTCCGGGCGCTCCTCCGGCTCTTCTGCGGTGGGTTCTTCCAGCGCTGCTTCCTGGCGCTCCTCCGGCTCTTCTGCGATGGCTTCTTCCAGCTCCTCCTCCGGCTCTTGCGTCGCTGGGGAGCGCTGGGCCAGTGCCTCTTCAACCATCCCTTCGACATCGGCGGCGGTGAATACCTCCAGCGCCATGCTAACTTCGTCGGCGGGCCAGCTCGGGGCCTGTCGCAGGATGGCGGCGAGTGCCTCCGCTTTGCTAGCCGTTGGGGTGGCGGTGGTGGTTAGGCTCTCAATGAGAAGCGCTTCTTGTGGCTGTTGTAGCCAGGCGTGGAGTTGGCCGGGAAGGTCAACCAAGCGCTCAGCGAGGGGTTCGCTGGCGGTGGTGGTGCGGTGCAGTTCGCTAGTGAGTCCTTCGAGCAGTTGCCGCAGCGGCTCCAGGCCGATTAGTTCGGCGGTGATGGAGATCGGTAGCCAGAGACCGAGATAGTCGTCACGCAGTGCTTCCCACTGCTCCGCTTCCCCTTCGGCGATGGCGAGGGCAGCGGCGACTAACGGCTCTTCTAGGGTGGCGACCAGGGCCGCGATGCGTGCTAGCAGCGGTGCGCTGTGGTCAGTCGTTTCTGCTGGCAGCGGTGCGCTATGGTCAGTCCTCTCTGCTAACAGCGGTGCGCTGTGGTCAGTCGCTTCTGCTGTGGGTGGTTGCGTTTCGGTTGGCGCATTTTCCCCAACTACGCTGACTGGGGACGTTTGCTCTCTCTCTGGCTCTAGGTCGAAGTCGGGGGGAGATGGCCAGTCAAAGTCGCTTAATAGTACGCGAACTGCTGGCGGGTGGCGGTCACCTTCGGCGGCGATCAGCTCTTCCGCGCAATCCAGAAGCTGTTGCAGTCGCGCCGCGCCCTCTTGGCGTGCCTCTTGGCTACCCCGACTGAGCGGCTCTAGGTTGTTGTCGATAAAGGCGAGCAGGTCGAATGCCAACGGGGTGTCGGAGGCCTCGGTGAGGAGCTGCTCCAGGGCGGCACCAACCTGGAAGCGAAGCAGGGAAAACCCCTCGCCCTCCTCTTTCAGTCGCTGGAGCAGGGTGCGCAGGGTGCTGACTCCTTGTGGATGGATCGGCATGGAGGGGTCACACCTTGGTGCCGTGTCCGTCAAGCTGCGGCGGCGGGGTGGAGGCCAGCGGCAGCTTGAAGAGACGGATGGCATCGAGCAGTTCGGTGGCAAAGTTGACCAAGCGGTTGCTCTGTTCACTCTGTTCGGCGATCTGTTCGGTGGTTTCGGTGGTGCCGGCGCGTAGACTGCCGATCTGCTCCAGAAGCCGGGAGTTGGCCGCCGCCTGACTCTGGGAGCGGATGTAGATCTGCTGCACCGAGTCGGCTAGCGTGGCGTTTTTGGCTTGGGTCAACTGCATCTGCTCACCGGCCCGCTCGACGGTGCGCGACTGGCCGGTAACGGTCTCAATCGCTTCGTTCACGGTCTGAATGGCATCGGAGGTCTCTATCTGAATGTTGCTCACCAGGTCGGCGATCTGCGAGGTGGCGGTGCGTGAGCTGTCGGCCAGTCGCTGCACCTCGTGGGCAACTACGGCGAAGCCTTTGCCCGCTTCCCCCGAGTTGACCGCCTGCATACTGGCGTTAATCGCCAAGACGTGAGTCCGCTCGGCGAAGGAGTTGAGGATATCAACGATTCCGCTGATCTCCTGGGAGCGTTCGCCGAGGCGCTTAATCCGCTTGCCGGTCTCCTGAATGGTGCTACGAATTTTCCCCATCCCATCAACCGTATCACTCACCGCACCAAGTGCGGCATCGGTGGAGGCGGTCGCCTCTTCGGCGGCATCTTTGCAGAGTTGCGCGAGCTGGGCGATGCTGTCGATCCCCTTAACTGCGTCGGAGAGTTCGTTTGAAGTCCGTTCGATCAGCTCCGCTTCGCGGTTGGCCACATCGACCACCCGCCCGCCCTGCTCCTGCACCTGGCGGGAGGCGGTGGCGACCTGTTCGGCAATCGACTGCACCCGCAGCAGCACCCGGCTGGTCTCTTTGGTCAGGCGGTTGAGGGCATCGCCGAGGGGGCCGGTGATATCTTCGCGTACCGGCACCTTAATGGTGAGGTCGCGGGAGGCGCTGATTTTGCCCGCACTCTGCAACAGGTCGATCACCGAGTCATTGAGCTGGTCATTCTGCCGGTCGAGGAAGTCGATGGCCCGGTTGAAGGCGGTGACGGTGGTACCGAGTTCGTCGTCCGCTTCGGTCTCGACGCGGTTGGAGTAGTCGCGCCGCCGCTCCATCTCAAGCAGGGCGTATTGAATGCGCTCTGCCGGACGGTTGATGAAGCGCTGGGTCATCTGGTGGATAGCGTACTGAATCACGATCACGGTGAGGACTGCACCGCTAAGGAGCAGGGCGAGAATGGTGGCAATCGCGGCCTCTTGGCTGCTGCCGCTAGCCGGTAAGTGGTCGTGGGCAAAGGCGCTTAATCCCTCTCCAGGAGGTGCCATCAGCCCCATCTCCAGAACCCCACGGGTCTCCCCCTCCAGCATGACCGGGAAGCGCCGAAAGTTGGGGAGCGAGGCGGCTGCGGCATTGCCGAGTAGCGGGGTGCCGGTGGGGCTAAGGAGGGTTAGGTAGGCGATCTCCGGGTCGCGGGCGGCCATCTCCAGGAGTTGCTTCAGTGACTCCCCGCTCCCCTCGCGCAGGCCGCCTTCGCGATGCAGCACTTGGGCCGCCCGCTCGGCTAGCAGTACCCCGGTGGTTTCGAGGGAGCGGATGCTCTTATTGAGCAACTGTTCGTTGCTCAGTGGCGAGGCGCTCGTGTGCGGGGCTTGCTCGCCGTGCAGCATTAAGGTGGTCAGCACTCCGACCGATACCATAAAAAAGATGACCAGCATGACACTGGTGGTGGCGAGGGTCAGCTTCGCCGAAATGCTCAGATCTTTAACTTGCATGTTCTCTCCTTGGTAAAGCCGCTACTGCGTTCCGAGTTCCGATCTACTCCGCCGCCGAAGCATGCGCGGCCACGCCACGCTGGATCATCTGTTCAAAGAGTGGAAAAAGATTCAGCTCTAGATAGGGCATATCGTCGAGCCGAAAACGGCGCAGCACAAAGGGTGCCACTACCCCCTCCTCGGCTGGCCCCTCTAGGGGTTGTGTGCGCCCTAGCGGAAAGGCGGTCACCTGCTCCACCCGCAGCCCCACCTTCTGTTCGTGGGCACCGACGATCAGCAGATAGCGTCCCTTGCCACGCGCTGTCCCTGGTTGCAGGTAGGGGGGCAGGTCAAAGACCGGCACCAGATCACCGCGATGGTGAGCCAACCCCTCAAACCATATTGGAGAGAAGGGAAGGTGCCGAATCTCCCCCAAGCGTAGCAAAATCGCCGGGGTACCCGCCGGAATCACATAGTTATACCCGCCAGCGAGGAAGGTGTGCAGAAACTCGCTCTCCAGCGGCCCAGCCTCCTCCTCACCGTCGGGAGGCTCCTGCGGCTCCGGAAGAGCCGGGGCGTGCGGCGACTGCTCTTGCCCGTCGCTGGCGAGTGCGGGGAATCTCTCCCCCTCAACGTTGGAATCGTTCATCATTAAGATTCGGCAAGGGTGAGGCGTACACGGCCACCTCGCTCCTTCTCTCTCCTCTGTTCCCGGTTTCCTGCCCGCTATATCACAGCAGATTGCGCAACTGCTCAAGGACATCTTCTTTGCTGTAGGGCTTGACGATATACCCTTTGGCCCCCTGCATCTGCGCCCATACTTTATCGGCCTTCTGATTTTTACTGGTCACCATGACCACCGGAATATCCCGCGTCTCGTCCCGCTCCAGGATCTCACGGGTCGCGTTGAAGCCGTCCATATCTTCCATGACCACATCCATAAAGATCAGATCGGGACGTTCGCTCAGGCTGCGGGCTACCGCCTCCTGCCCCGACGAGGCACGAATCACATGATGCTCGGCATTCTCCAGGATTCCCGCCAGGTAGTTCTGCTCGGTTGCTGAATCATCGACCACAAGAATTTTACTCATCGGACTCCATCCTCTTTTACATCAATTGGTTGGGTTCGGAGCGCGACACTGTATCGCGGCACTCCGCTGGGTACCTTTACGCTTCCTTATCCGCTAATCTCCATCCCGAGATGCTCGTGCAGCGCCCGATTCAGCTCCTCAGCACTCAGGGGTTTGGTCAGGTAGTCATCGGCGGTAGAGAGCGAGCCGCGCAAGCGATCCATGCGCGATGCTTTGCTGGTGAGCATCAGCACTTTGACATCGATTTTCAGGTTCTTTTTAATGTGACGACAGACCTCATAGCCGTCAATGCCGGGCAGCATGACATCCATAAAGATCAGGTCATACTCACCACGCCGCGCCATAGTGAGCGCGGTCTCTCCGTCTTCGGCAAAGTCGGCATCAATCCCCATCGCCCCCAGCCGCATATCCATCAGCTTGCGCACCGATTCGCTATCATCGACTACCAGCACCTTTTTGCCGCTGCTGCGCGGGCCGCTGCCTACCTCTTTCAGAGCGCGAATTTCGCCAGCGCTGATCTCATCGCTAATGCCGAGTTCGCCGCGACCGAGAAAGTTTTCCACCATGCCGTCGAGCGTGTTGAGCAGTCGGGTTGCGACCAGTGGTCGTTTGAAGAGTGCGCTTTTGTTGGCTTTGCTGAGGCGGCTTGGCTCCCCGTTGCCGATGATCAATACCGGTGCCTTAGTGTTATTGTGGCGACCGGCCTGCGCCTGCCACGCTTTCCAGCCCGCCTCGCTGTCATCGACAAGATAGAGGTCGGGTACCTCCTCTTTTTGCTTGGCAATACGGTATTTGCGTGCGCGAATCGCCGACAGTCGCGCTCCACTGGCAACTAGCAGAGCATCCCGCTCGCCGAGTCCACACGGTGCAATGGTATAGACCAGATCATCATTCATGGTATCCCTCTCTGCTGACCCGTCACCTTAATCTGTTTTGGAATGCGTTCCATTCTACTACACCTTCTCGCACCCTGAACAGCCCGGCGTACCCTTATTGTTGACGCTTACCTGTTCGAACCTTACCGCATGGTTCTGCTGGAACCTCGGCCAAACCGTCTCAAAATTGCTGGGTTCGCAGCATGACCAAGGTACAGCCGATAACGCACTCTGCGCCCTGCTGTTCTAACGCCTGTTGCAGCGGTGTCGATTCGGTGCCGGGATTAAAGATCACCCGCTGCGGCTGGGCCGCGAGAATCTCCTCTACCATGGCATCGCTGCGCTGGGGGCCGATGTAGAGGGTTAGTGTGTGGATCGGTTGCGCCACTTGAGCGAGCTGGGAGAAGACTGGAATCCCTTCGATCTCACCAATTTTGGGATGGATCGGGAGAACCTGATACCCATTTGCGTGAAGTTGTTGTACCGCCTGGTAGGCGTAGCGGGCCGGTTTGGGGGTTGCGCCCAGCACGACGACGCGATGTTCACTAGGGTTTTGAGGGAGGGAGGTTGACATGCTGGATACTCGAAGTGTGGCTGTTTCCTGGCCTATCTGGGTTAATCGTGAAACGCATCGAGAGGTCGATGGCGGTCAGGTGTTTGGTGAGGGCGCCGATGGAGATGTCATCGACCCCGGTAGCGGCGATGGCCGGCAACTGTTCCAGAGAGAGACTGCCGGAGGCCTCCAGCCGCGCCCGCCGCTGGTTGATGGCGACCGCCTGGCGTAGCTGTTCGAGGCTAAAATTGTCGAGCAGAATCCGCTTGGCCCCGGCCTGCAACGCCTGTTGCAGCTCCTCCAGATTTTCCACTTCAATCTCCACTTCGACCCCCGGATGGGTGCTGAAGGCGCATTGCAGGGCGGCGGCGATGGAGCCAGCGGCGATAATGTGGTTCTCTTTAATGAGGATTGCGTCGTAAAGTCCGACCCGGTGGTTGTGGCAGCCACCACAGGCGACGGCATATTTTTGGGCGAGACGCAATCCCGGAATGGTTTTGCGAGTATCGAGGAGGGTTACTTCGGTGGTCGCCACGGCGGCGGCGTAACGGGCGGCAGTGGTGGCGGTGGCGGAGAGGGTCTGGAGCAGGTTGAGGGCGGTGCGCTCGCCGGTGAGCAGGGTACGGGCGCTGCCGCGAACGGTGCAGAGCAGACTCTCGGCAGCGACCCGCTCGCCATCGTGAACCTGCCACGCAACCGCAGTCGCCGGGTCGAGCTGGTGGAAGACCTCGTTAAACCAGGCGCTGCCGCAGAGTACCGCCGACTCGCGGCACCACACTTCGCCGACCGCTTGCGCCTGCGCTGGCAGCAGGCTGGCGGTGAGGTCGCCGCTGCCGACATCCTCGGCCAGAGCGCGTGCCACTTGCTGGCGAATCTGCGGCAGCGGGGGGAGCTGTGGCATTAGACGATGCCGAGCAGCTCGACCTCAAAGACGAGAGTTGCGTTGGGCGGAATCACCCCCCCGGCTCCAGTCCGGCCGTAGCCGAGTTGCGGCGGAATCGTCAGCTTGCGTTTGCCACCGATCCGCATTCCGACCACCCCTTCATCCCAGCCGCGAATCACCTGACCCCGCCCCAAGATGAAGGAGAAGGCTTGGGCGCGGTCGTGGCTGGAGTCGAAGCGTTCGCCGCTGTCGAGCCAGCCGGTGTAGTGGACTTCGACCCGGTCGCCACTATTGGCGACCCCACCACTGCCCTCGCTCAGATCTTCATATTTTAATCCGCTATCCGTAATTTTTGCAGTCATTGCTTGCTCTCCTTTGCGGTTGTATCAATTGGAGTGGCTAGTATACCAGAGGATGGGACGAAGAAAGAGGTTACGATCCGGGGGCGTGTCCCGATTCGCTGCGACTCACTCCGGCGAGGGTGCGGTCACGGCGGGCCTTGGCGGCGATTAAGGTTCCCGGCGGTGGGTTGCTGTAGAAGTAGTCACGCGCTCCGGCAAGGATGGCGGCGGCGTAGTTGCGTTGGTACTCGCGGCTGCTCAGTTTACGCTCCTCTTCGGGGTTGGTGATAAAGGCGGTTTCAACCAAGATAGAGGGGACATCGGGGGAGCGCAAGACCGCAAATCCGGCACGCTGCACACTGGAAAACTGGATGCGTCCCAACGAGCCGAGGCTTTTCAGCACCCGTCCTGCGACATCGTGGCTCTCTTGAATGGTGGCGGATTGCGAGAGGTCGATAAGTACCGCTTGCAGATCTTTGTCACGGCTATGCAGCTCAATGGTGCCGATGCTCTCGGCGCTGTTCTCCTTCTCCGCGAGCATTCGTGCCGCCTCACTCGATGCCCCGCCAGAGGAGAGGATATAGACCGATGCGCCGCGCACCCGAGAGCTGGTGTAGCCGTTGGCATGAATCGAAATAAAGAGGTCAGCGTTGGCATCGCGGGCGATCTGCATCCGCTCGCGCAGCCTGACGAAGGTGTCGCTGTTACGGGTCATGACGACGCTCATCCCCTCCTCCTTTTCGATGAGGGCGGCGAGTTGGCGGGCGATGCCGAGGGTGACATCCTTTTCGCTGGTGCCGTTCGGCCCCTGGGCACCGGCATCACGCCCACCGTGTCCGGCATCAATGACCACGACCACATCCCGGGTACCACTGGCGACGGCGCTTGGGGGGCGACGGGTGGGAGCCGCACGTGGGGCGGATGCAGGGGTGGCGACGGTCTGGGGCGGCGGCGCAGGGGGAGCCGCACGTGGGGCGGGTGCGGGGGTGGCGACGGTCTGGGGCGGCGTAGGGGCGGCAGCACGCGGGGGTGGCGTGGGGGTAGCGGGTCGCTGTTCGGCTTGGCGGAGGGTTGTCGGCGCTCGACCGGGATCGGAGAGTTCCACCACCAGCCGCTGGCCGCTACTGCTGAGATAGCTGGCGGTGGAGACCTTGCGTGCGAGGTCAAGAACAATGCGATAACCCCCTTCGGGCCGAACCCCTCCGCGTATCTGCTGAATTAGCGGATGGTTGGCGACCCGTTGCTGGGTGCTGCCGCTGTAGCGGGCGTTGCGAAAATCGACCACCAAACGGTGCGGATTCTCCAGAGTAAAGAGGGTGTATTGGGTACGCCCACTAAGATCAAAGGCGACCGCAGTGACCTCTCCTTCCATCCACCATTTAGGCGTGGAGATGGTAACTTGGGCGGCCTGCAGTGGCAGGATAAAAAGCAAAAGCAGGGCAGCGGTAAGTGTTTTCATCATAACGTCCCGGGGATTTCCGTTTCACACCCCTGTACAGTAGCACATGATGAAAAATTTTACAATGAATTTCAATTATTAGCCGGGCTTTCCTCAGGCAGAGGTGAAGAGTTCTGCGGAAGCCTGCTGCGCACTTCGCGAAGCCATTGATCGGCGGCAGAATTCTCAGAAACCAGAGTAATTTCACGCCCTTGTTGCAGGTACCTAAGAGTGATTCGGAGATCCTCCTCCGGCAGCACTCCGCGCCCCCGCTGCGGCCACTCCACCAACAGCAGGCACCCTTCGGCCAGCAGGTCACGCAGCCCCAAAAACTCTAGCTCCTCGGGGTCGCCGAGGCGGTAGAGGTCGAGGTGAGCGCAGCAGCGTTCGCCGATAGGATAGGGTTCTAATAGGGTGTAGGTCGGACTGCGTACCGTGCCGTGGTAGCCCAGCCCGCGCAGTATGCCTCGGGTGAGCGTGGTCTTACCGCTCCCCAGCTCCCCTTCCAGGGTGACAACGAGCGGCAGGTGGGGGACGCTGGCGCCAAGCAGCGCCCCGAAAGCGAGCTGGGCTTCAAGGTCAGGAAGGAGCTGGGTGAGCTGCATCTGTTTTCCGCTCTTACAGGCCGTGTTTGAGACTAGCGGCGATAAAAAGATCAAGTCCGCCATCCAGGATCGCCTGGGTGTTGCCGGTCTCGACCCCGGTGCGCAGATCCTTAATGCGTGATTGATCAAGCACATAAGAGCGAATCTGGCTGCCCCAGCCGATTTCCGATTTGCTATCCTCCAGCGCTTGTTGGTCGGCATTGCGCCGCTGCACCTCGCGCTCGTAGAGCTTGGCTTTGAGCTGCTTCATCGCCTGATCCTTGTTCTTGTGCTGGGAACGGTCGCTCTGGCACTGCACTACGACGTTGGTCGGCAGGTGGGTGATGCGCACTGCCGATTCGGTACGGTTGACGTGCTGACCACCTGCTCCGCTGGCGCGATAGACATCAATGCGCAGGTCTGAGGGATTGATTTCGACCTCAATGGAGTCGTCGATCTCGGGGGAGACAAAGACCGCCGCAAAGGAGGTGTGGCGACGATTGCCGGAGTCGAAGGGGGATTTGCGTACCAGTCGATGGACGCCGATTTCGGTGCGCAGCCAGCCGAAAGCATACTCTCCCTCCACTTTGACCGTGACCGATTTGATCCCTGCCACTTCGCCGGGTGAGGCCTCCATCAGTTCGCAGCGGAACCCTTTCGCCTCGCTCCAGCGCAGATACATGCGCAGCAGCATCTCCGCCCAATCCTGGGCTTCAGTCCCTCCGGAGCCTGCCTGAATGTCGAGAAAGGCGTTGTTGGCATCCATTTCGCCGGAGAACATCCGCCGAAACTCCAGATCTGCCACCCGCCGCTCGAACCCGGCCACATCGGTAGCGACCGAGGCCAAGGTCTCGCCGTCTCCCTCTTCAATCGCCATGGTCAACAGGTCGCGGGCATCCCCCAGCCCCTCCTCCAGCTCGCTAATGGTCGCCACCACCGCTTCCAACTGGGCGCGTTCACGCCCTAAGGCTTGTGCGCGATCGGGACTCTCCCAAATGCGGGGATCCTCTAGCTCACGCTGCACCTCGGTCAGACGCTCTTGCTTGATCTCTAGGTCAAAGATACCCCCTAAGGGCAGTAGTACGCCCTTGCAGGTCGGCAATTTGGTTGCTAATCGGGTTGCTGTCTAACATCTCTACCTCGCCAGTTAAAACCGCAAATGGTACTACAGAGTAGGTGCTAGGCGCTAGGTGCTAGGTGCTAGGTGCTAGGCGCTAGGTGCTAGGCGCTAGGTGCTAGGCGCTAGGTGCTAGGCGCTAGGCG
>SLIM01000057.1 GCA_007135625.1 Gammaproteobacteria bacterium | reverse complement strand
GGACGCAAGTTTTCAAAAAGATAGCTGCCGTTGGTGCCGGTGGTGGTGGTGCGCTCGGTGATCGGCCCAAGATCATCTTCTCCGTTTAAGGTAACGGTCAAACCATACAGCCCCGCCGCCTCTTCGGGAAGATCGCGCACGGCATCGCCGTCCAGGTCGATGAAGACGAAACCGCTGAGGCTAGAGGGGAGAATTTCGCCAAAGTTGTGTTCGGTTTTGGACTCACCAGGGGCCAGGGTGACAGCGGTAATGCCCTCCGGGGCGGTGCGCCCTGCGGAGTTAGCCACCACATTCCCGGCCCCGGCCTCTTCCAAACCATCGAGATAGCCAACCGGCTGGCTGTTCTGGGTGATGGTGTAGCCGCTGCCGTTTGAAGGAGGCAAGCCGGTGAATTGGTAGTGGCCATTGCCGTCGGTGCTGCCGGTGCAGCTCACCAAAGCGCAGAGATCCTGGCCGTTATAGGCGGTGCCGGAGAGGGTGATGTGATCGGTTAGTGGCCCGATGCCGCTCTCTCCGCCCTCGCGCATACCATTATTGTTAAGATCCCAATAGACATAGCCCGAGAGCTGGGCCGGTCTGCGTTCACGAAAGATGTAGCCGGTGGCCTCCGTGGCCGCATTGGCTGGCAGAGTAATGGCGCTAATGGTGTTGTGTGCTGGGTCGGGGGAGCAGTTCGCCGTGCCGTTGCAGGTATCCGGCGGTGCCGTGCCGCCCGCCGTCCCTACCTCTTCCAAATAGTCGTAGTAGCCCGCAGGCTGGGTCTGTACCAGCGTCCAGTTGCCCGGCGGGAGTTTGTCGAAGAGGAAGTTGCCGCTGCCATCGGTGGTGGTGGTGAGCGGGTCGATTGCGTTGCCGTAATGGTCGCTGCCGCCGTCGGCGGTCAGGGTGAGGGTGACACCCGCAATCCCGTTGCCCGCGTCGTCCAGGACTTGACCGGCGATGCTGTTTTTGCGCACCTGGATATCCACCTCATCTTCATTGTTTCCCGGGTTGGGGTCGAGGGAGGTGTAGGGCAGCGGCTCTATCGCAGCAATGTTCTTGATGTCTGTCAAAAAATTAAAGGGGTAGTCGCCGGAGGGCTGATAGTCGGCACGCACCGGAATGTCGATGGTGACTTGATAAGCAGCAATGTCACACGTTGGATTCCCCAATCCATCGACAGCCGCCCGCAGCGGCCCAAGGTTGCAACTGCCCGCCCAGGGTGCGCCGTGGCAGGTATTGGTGACCAGCGAGATCTCGCTGCCAGCAGTGACGGTGACATTCCCATTCGGCAGCACTCCAGCGGGCAGGATGTCGCTAACCTCTACCCCTGGGGCGCCGGAGGTGCCGCCGTTGCAGAGGCGAATGCGGTAGATAAAGGGTTCGTTTAGATTGACCGGGCCAGCGTGTGAATTTCCGCCGGAGGTGAGAACCACCTTTTCGACAATCTCCAGATCAGTTCTGGGCAGAACGGTGGTGGTCTCAATCGCCTCATTGTTGGCAGGCAGGGTGTCGCCGTCGTAGTTGGGTTTCGGCCCGGTCTCTTGCGAGGACACCTTTACTGCATTGCTGTAGGTGATCGAACCGGGGGGATCGACACCGCCGGTTTGATAGGTGATCGCCAAGGTGACATGGCTCCCCGCCGGGAGGATGCTGTTCTCCAGGTCGCCCGCGCCGCTGCTCAGGTAGCAGGTGATCTCGCTGGGCATCGCCGGATTATCTTTGCTCTCTGGCTTGTCATCCACGCAGCTTGGCCCGCTGCTCGGGGTGTAGTTGCTGTTGTCAGCATCCAGGCTGACCGAGAGGAACTCCGCCGTCCAACTCGCTGGCGGGGTAAGCACATCCTCCAGCACCACACGAGTGGCCATGGAGGGACCGTTGTTCTGGATTCTAACCAGGTAGACGATTTGATCGCCAAAGGCAACCGGGTCGTGGAGCAGGTTGGAACCATTGGCGTAAGGGTCATAGCCCATCGCCTCGCGCTTGCTGACGGCGAGGTCGATCTCGTCGTGGGTAACGTGGGCGGTATTGGTGTGGCGGTTATTGGCGAGGGTGGTCTCGGCGGTGGTGGTGGAGAGGGTCGCCTCGCTGGGATACTCCGCATCCGGTGGAATGTTCTCTCCATAGAAGCTAAAGCGTGGCATGAGGGTGAAGGTGAGCTGTCTTGACTCATTTGAACCCAGCTCGAAGCCGGTACACTCAACACCCGCTTGCCCGGCATAGGGCGCATCGCCAAAGCTATCGACGAAGTGGCAACTACCGCCAGTGCCGCTAAGGCTGGGGCTGCCGACCTTGGCCATCATGTCCCACGCCGTAGTGTCGAACGGCAACTGGTGGCGCAGCACAACATTTTCGGCGGTGCTGGGACCGTGGTTGCGAATCGAGGTGACGTAGGTGAGTTCGGTGCCGATCTTGACCGGGTCGGGAGCGTTGGCGATGGCGGTGACGGCGATGTCGGTTTTTGGTGCAATGGTGATCGCGACCGATGCTGTGTCTGGTTGGTCATTCACCGTCTGCACCACATCGGGGGAGTGCCAGGTGACGGTGTTGGTGAAGTCGCCATCCAGGACCGGGCGGCTGACTTCAATCGTGATCGTCCGCGT
>SLIM01000115.1 GCA_007135625.1 Gammaproteobacteria bacterium | reverse complement strand
GCTCCGCCAGAGGCGCAACACTCGGTAATGGTGGGTGGTTAACCCTTTCCATGCCGGGACTTTCACCCGACCAGATGCGCCCCGCTTCGCGGCGCGCTAACATATTGATTTATTAGGAACAAAAATAAGCGAACGGTGAGAAGATTGCTCTTAATCTCATCAAGCGGGATAAAACCTCTAAGGTAGGCGTAAAAAATCGTCGCCTGAAGGCTGGCTGGGACGAAGCATACCTACTGCGAGTGTTAATGTGTACTACCAATGGGGCAGTTTAGATGCGATAGCCCTGAAGCTGGCGACGGCGTAGTAGACATCGCCATTGCTTGCCGGATAGGCGTGGCCGTTGGCGATCAGGCGCTCGATTATCGCAATAATCCCGACTCGCCTTCTCTTACCCCCCATATTCCGCACCCCCCGCGCAAAACACCGACTCAAAAGATGTGCTTCCTTTTAGTCTAACCATAAAAAAATATAACAATTTATTCGGATCAGTGGGTTATAAGAGCAAGAGACGGAAAGTCGGTCTTACCCATTGGTTACCCCTATTTTTAGGCGAGCAGCGGGGTCTTGGCGATAGAATTGGCGAAACAAAGAGTAGAGTTCTGGGTAGTAGGCAGTAAAAAAGCCGGGGGCGGTGAAGAATAACTCACTGAAGACCGCAAAAAACTCTGCTGGGTTTTCAGCGGCGTAGGGGTCGGCCAGCGGCTCTGCTCCGGCATCGAGTAGCGCCTCCATCTCCTGATAGATGCGGGTGCAGGTGGCGATCCAGTGTGCCGGGGAGAGGTCGGGGGGGAGCGGGGGCATTCCGTCAAGGCTGCCACTACGGGCATCGAGTTTGTGGGCGATTTCGTGAATCACCAAGCTCCCCTCACTCGGTTCGCAGATCTCACTCCAGCCGAGGATCACGGCCCCGTGCTGCCACGCTTCGCCACTGCGCACCTCGCGGTAGCGGTGGACTACCCCCGCCTCGTCGATCTCTTCGCCATCGACAATAAAGGCGCTGGGGTAGAGGATCACCTCGCGCCATCCCGCGAGCCAGTCGAAGCCGAGGGCGAGTACCGGGAGGGTCGCTTGCAGCGCAATGGTGAGCCGCTGCTGCGGGTTCGGGATCAGCCCTTGGGCACCGACAATCGCCTTTTCTTCCATAAAAAGGATGGAGTACTCTTGCAGCCGTTGCCGCTCGGCCAGATTCAACCCTTTCAGAAGCGGCTGTTGGGCGGTAACCTCCTGCCACAACGACGGAGCAATCGAGCGCCGCTGTAGCAGCCGCTGGCGGCGGTAGTTGCGCCATCGGGTGAACAATTACCGTTCTCGCTTGCAAATCGCCAAGATCCGCAGCGGCAACGCTCAGTCCTTACTTCCTTTGGTTTTTTTCCGATTACGGCTCTCCGAACCCCTGGGGCGGTGGTGGAGCGGTGGGGCGTTACGGGGAGTGGTGGCGAGCGGTTCGCGGGTGAGACGGGCGGCGACCCAGGTGAGGGCGACGGCGGTGAGCATCAGGCCGAAGGCGATGCCGATTTGGGTGATTCTTTCGGGGGCGAGCAGCAGTAATAGCCCCAGTCCTAACATCATTAGCCCCGACATCAGCTTGAGCAGTCGCCCTTCACGTTCGGTCAGTTTACGCGCCCCAAGGGTGCGGGCGAAGAGGATGACAATAACCATTAGCGGGATGACATATATAACATTGTAGAGGGCGAGGTAGGCGTACCGCACTCCGGGGGTGAGGTCGGCGAGGGTGAGCAGGCGGGTGTAGACCATCGGGAAACCGGCGGTGCAGAGCAGTTCGTAGAAATTAACCGCAATCGCCAGCAAGAGGGTGGCGGCAGCCATTGCTGGTAGGTTTTCAGCGCTCAAAATCTTGCGCGAGCGACGGAAGATGTCGGCCTTGCGTGAGTCGGAGATGGAGAGGGAGACCCCTTTTTGAAACCAAAAGAAATCTTTGATGTTAATCACTCCCACCACCACTGCCAGCGCCCCGGCGGCAAGGGTGACCGCGGCGAGGTGGCCGATAATCTGAAACAGATTGAGCCAGGCGGCCATAAAGAGAAAGTACATCACCCCGGAGGTGACAACAAAAATCCCGCCGATGAGCAGCATTCGGTTGCGGCTCTTCTGGTGGGCCATCATCGAGAGGAGGAACAGCAGCACGAAGAAGGCGCAGGGGTTGAAGGCATCGAGGCCGCCGAGTACCACGGTCATTAGCGGCAGTGAGAGTGCGCCCGGTTCGAAGGTACCGAGCAGTGGGATGGTGATCAGCTCCTTAGCGCGCTCTTCTAGCGCCGCTTCTGCCGTTTCTGCTGCTTCTGCGCTCTCTGCCGTGGTTGCGGTTGCCGCTTGGCGCAGCGCCCGGGCGTGGCAGCGGTCGAGCTGCCGACGCAGCATCGCCCCGGTGGTAGCATCGCTCTCCCAGCCGACATGCAGCTCACCGCAAAAGAGGAAGGCGGGTACCCCAACCTGTTCGCCGGGGTGTAGCTCTTCAACCATCTGCTGAAAAATGCGGGCATTGCCACGATTACGCGAGAGTTCAAAAGTTTGCAGCTTGAGCCACGGGCGATCCTCCGGCAGCGCCTGAATATAGGGGCGAGCCTCAATGCAGTAGGGACAGGTGAGCGACCAGAAGTAGTAGAGCTGAACGTCCGGTTTTCCTTGGGCATTATAGGTCACCCACTCGGTGGTGGTCTGGGCCTGGAGCGGCGCGGCGAGCAGTAGCAGCAGGGAGAGCAGCAGCCGGCGAAACGGTGACAGCGGTGAAGCCATTGCTAAAAAATCCTCAACTCATTGATTGAAAAACCTTTGCAGGCCGCTCCCATAGCCGGGGAGGGAGAGCAGAAGAGTGCCACTTCCCCTTTCATCATCGGCGAGACCGCAACCACCCGACGGGTAGCCCAAATGCCCGCTACGGTCATGCCGACCACTTACCCTTTCATCATCGGCGAGACCGCAACCACCCGACGGGTAGCCCAAATGCCCGCTGCGGTCATGCCGACCACACCCGCCAGCGGCCCGATCAGCCACAGCCAGGAGGCGAGCTGGTAGTCGAGGCGAAACAGTTGATCGGCCAGTAGGTAGCCGACCAGCCAGGCACCGAGGGCGGCCAGGGTACCGGCGATGAGACCGAGCAGTGCAAACTCGGTGGTGAGGGCGCGGAGGATCTCACGGCGCGAGGCTCCCAGTACCCGCAGAATGCGGCTCTCGCGCAGCCGCTCATCCATACTGGTCTGCACGGCGGCAAAGAGTACCAGAAAACCGGCGGCGAGGGTAAACAGCGAGACAAACTCGACCGAACGGGTGACCTGCAAGATGATGTCGCGAATCTGTTGCAGCAGGGCGGCGACATCAATCGTGGTGAGGTTAGGATGGTTGCGCACCAGCTCGACCAGCAGCGGCTGCTGCGCGGAATCCAGATGAAAGGCGCTGATATAGGTCGCCTGGTGGGGGTCGAGCATACCCGGTGCGGCGATCACGAAGAAGTTGACCTGAAAGGTGTCCCAATCGACCAGGCGCAGATTGGCGACCCGCCCCTCGACCGGCTGCCCGGCGATTTCGTAGGTGAGGCGGTCATTGAGCCGAATCCCCAGCTCCTCGGCAATCCCCTGCTCCACTGACCAGATCGCCTCGCCACTCGCGGGCCGCCACGGCTCCCCCGATACAATCGGGCTGCTGGCCTGCAAGCTCTCCGTCCAAGAGAGGTTGAACTCCCGCTGCACCAAGCGACGGGCGCGGTCGGCGCGGTAGTTCTCGGCACTCACCGGCTGGTCGTTAATCGCAATCAACCGCCCGCGCACCATCGGATAGAAGCGCGGCTGCCGCTGCCCGCGCGCCGCCAGAAAATCGCTAATTCCTGCGACCTGCGCCTGCTGAACATTGATCATGAAGAGGTTGGGGGCATCATCGGGGATCCCCTCATCCCAGCTCTGCAACAGCTCGCGACTCACCACTGAGAGCAGTAGCAGCACCATCAGGCCGGTACCGACGGCGGCGATCTGCAATACCGCAATGGTGGAGCGCCGGGTCATGCCGGTGAGGGCAAAGCGCATCACCACTCCGCGTGGCTCAATCCGCCGGGCCAGATGAATCAGCAGCAGCGCCCCGGCGACCAGAAACAGCATGGTGAGGGCGACTCCGGCGATCACCAGCGCGGTCAGCAGCAGCTCGCCGCCTTGCAGCAGCAACAGCAGCACGATGGTGAGCAGGGGGGGCAGATAGAGCAGCCAGGCGGAGAGTTGCGGGGCGGGCAGGTCGGCCCGCAAGATGCGCACCGGGCGCACCTCGCGCAGGCGGTAGAGCGGGGGTAGGCCAAAGCCGATGGTGATTAGCAGCCCGGCGAGTAGCGACAGCAGCAGCGGCGTGAAGGTGGCGGCGGGTAGGGTGACGGCAAAGACATTGAGCAGCAGTTGCTCCAGTACCAACTGGGCGAGATAGCCGAGGAGTACCCCCACGACGGAGCCGAGCAGCCCGAGCAGCAGCAGTTGGGTGGTGTAGAGGCCGAGGACCCAGCGGGCAGAGGCTCCCAAGCAGCGGTAGATGGCGCTGCTCTCCAGGTGGCGCAGGGCGTAGCGGTGGGCCGACATGCCAACCGCTACGGCGGCGAGTACGAAGCCGACCATGGAGACCAGTTGCAAAAAGCGCTGTCCGCGCTCCAGCGCGGTCCCGGTGGCGGAGTCGCGATCTGGCTCGGTGGTGAGGCGGTCGCCGTTGCGCAGTTGTGGTTCCAACGTGCGTTGCAGGGCGGCAATGGCGCTGCTCGCACCGGCGAGGGAGAGTTGGTAGTTGACGCGACTACCGGGCTGAATCAACTCGCTGGCGAGAATGATCTGCTCATTCACGATAATGCGGGGGGCCATGTTGATAAAATTGGTGCCACGGTCGGGTTCATTATGGATCACCCCGCTCACCACCAGCTCGACCCGTCCCAGTTGCAGCGTGGCCCCCTGCTCGATCCCCAGCTTGTGCAGCAGCATCGCCTCGACCCACACCTCACCCGGCGGCGGAGCGCCCGCCACCACTCGCGGTTGGTCGCCCTCCCCTACCAGGGAGAGGGTGCCGCGCAGCGGATAGGCGGCATCCACCGCTTTCACTTCGCTAAGGGCCATCTGCTCGCCGCTCACCACCACGGAGCGAAAGGTCATCTGGCTACTCTGTTCGACCCCCGACTGCTCGGCCTGCTCGCGCCACCGGTCAGGAAGGGGTTGATTGGCGCTCACCACCAGATCGCCGCCGAGCCACTCCGCTTTGCGCTGGTCGAGGGCGGCGGCGAGGCGGTCGGTGTAGAAGGAGACCGAGGCGAGGGAGGCGACTCCGATGATGAGGGCCGCTAGCAGGAGCCGCAGTTCGCCCGACAGGGCCTCGCGGCGCAACAGTCGCAGGGCCTGCCGGAACATCTAGTTCTGCTCCTCTGCTGCGAAGGGGAGCATACGCCCCTGTTCGATCTGCAACCGCCGCCCGCAGCGGGCGGCTAGCTCGACATCGTGGGTAACCAGTACCAAGGTGGCACCCTGGTCGCGGTTGAGGGCAAACAGCAGGTCGATGATCTTCTGTCCGGTGGCGCTGTCGAGGTTGCCGGTCGGCTCATCGGCAAACAGTAGGCGCGGCGAGGCGGCGAAGGCGCGGGCGATGGCGACCCGCTGCTGTTCGCCACCGGAGAGGTGGTTGGGAGTGTGGTGCAGCCGCCGCTCTAGTCCCACGCGGTAGAGTAGCTCCTCGCTCCGCTGGCGTGCCTGTGCCACCCCTTGCAGCTCCAGCGGCACCATGACATTTTCCAGCGCGGTAAGTGATAAAATAAGGTTGAAACTTTGAAACACAAAACCCACCTGAGTACGACGCACAGCGGCACGCCCATCCTCGTCCAGTTGGTGCAGCGGTTGATCGCCGATCCAGACGCCGCCGTGGGTCGGCTCATCTAGCCCGGCGAGGATCCCGAGCAGGGTTGATTTACCCGCTCCGGAGGCCCCGAGAATCGCCAGCGACTCCCCGGCCTGGACGGTGAAGCTGATATCGACCAAAATATCCAGAGGGCCTTCCGGGCTGACAACCCGCTTGCCAACCCCTTGAACTTCAAGCATCGGAGTGGATGTTGTCATGAGCAAAAAACTATTCGCCTTGTTGATTACACTATGTGGTGTCGGACCGGGGTTTGCCGCCGAGGTTCCTGAACCGCCACTCATCATGGTGTTCGGAGATAGTCTGAGTGCCGCCTGGGGATTGGAGCAGCAGCAGGGGTGGGTCGAGCTGCTGCGTCAGCGACTCGCCGAGCAGGGGCTAGAACACCGTCTGCTGAACGCCTCGGTCAGCGGTGAGACCACCAGCGGTGGTCGCACCCGCCTGCCCCACCTGCTCAAGCAGCACCGTCCTGAAATTGTACTCCTGGAGCTAGGCGGCAACGATGGGCTACAGGGTCACCCCTTATCCCTGATTGAGGGCAATCTGCAAGCGATGGTGAAGGCGATTGAGGCCACCGGGGGCAGTACTTTGCTGGTAGGAATGCAGATCCCCCCCAACTTCGGCCCCCATTACAGTGAGGGTTTTCGGGAGATCTTCCCACGTCTCGCCAACGACCTGGAGCTGCCGCTGATCCCTTTTCTACTGGCGGATGTCGCGGGTAACCCGCAGTGTATGCAGGAGGATGGAATCCACCCCAACGCCGCAGCCCAGCCACAGATTCTGGAGAACGTGTGGACGCAACTCTCTCCGTTGCTGTAGCCGAGGAGAAAGGAGAGAGCCGAAGCGGAGCGGAGCGGAGTCGTGCCACATCTCCAGCATGCACACGGCTCATCATTCGGGCGCTAGGTTATCGCTACCGTTGTCGCCCTTGCAGGGTGAGCTACAGGGCGACCCACAAAACGACCTAGCGCTTACGGGTTGGCGTTGGCTCCATGCAGTCACCCCACCACAGACAGTCGCTCTCGCCACAGGCAATGGCGGGACCGCTGCCGAAGCAGTCAACATTCCCTTCCGCCAGTTGAATGGCGTGAATCAGCTCAGCTTTTTTCTGCCTTGCCACTTTAATTCCATGTTTGCGAGCAATCGCCTGGATCTCTTTTACATTCATCGAAACGCACCTCATGCAGTAACCATCCCGGTGATTCGGGTACAACCTAAGCGAATTCTACACTGCCCTTATTACAAAATGCTACTTTATCTTAAATTTCACAAAAAAAACGGGGCCGTTTGGCCCCGTTATGCTCTTCACTGCGTCACGAAAAGTTAGCCAAAAACATCGTGAGTGATGTTTTCAAACCAGCTATGGGCGTAGATCACCTCACGCGCAAACTGCTCATCGGAGGCATCGACCGGAGTCAGCCCACCAGAGCCTGGCACCCCGATGATCGAGGAGCCATCTTCGGCGAGGCGGTAGATTCCGGCGACCGAGAAGGCGTGGTTCTCTGCCGCGATGGAGTAGCAGGTGTTGACGTAGGCCGGTACCCCTGGCTCCCGTCCATTCAGCAGGTCGGCAATCGCTGCGGCGCAGACCTTGGCTTGGGAGTTGGCGGCGTAGCCCGATTTCGGCATGGTGGTGGCGATCGCCGCATCGCCAATGACGTGAATACCCTTGTGCAGGGTCGATTCAAAGGTCTTGAGATCGACCGGACACCAGCCGGCATCGTTGGTCAGACCAGCAATTTGGGCGATGCGACCGGCGCGATGGGGTGGGATCACATTGAGCACATCGGCCTTAATCTCATCGCCGAAGTCGGTGGTGACCGTTTTGCTGGCGACATCGACCGCAACTACGGCGTTGTCGCTAGAGCCTTGGGCGCTGCCGCGCCACTCGATCATCGCATCGGCGCTCTCGTAGCCGTAGAAACGCCGCCAGGCGCTGGTGAAGAGTCCCTGCTTGGAGAAGTTTGGCTTGGGGTCGAGAATCAGCACTTTCGACTTCGGCTTGTGCGCCTTGAAGTACATCGCGATCTGGCTCGCCCGCTCGTATGGCCCAGGGGGGCAGCGGTAGGGGTTGGGCGGGGCGACGATCACGCACAAGCCACCATCCTTCATCGCCTCCAACTGGCTGCGCAGCAGCGCAGTTTGGGGGCCAGCCTTCCAAGCGTGCGGAATCTTCTCGGCAGCGGCCTGGTCATACCCCTCAATCGCTTCCCAGTCGATGCTAATGCCGGGGGCGACGACGCAGCGGTCGTAGGAGAAGCTCTTGCCCCCTTCGGTGGTGACGCTCTTCTTAGCGGCATCAATGCCGGTGACTTTGTCGTGGACGACTTTTACGCCGTGTCCGGCGAGGCCGTCATAACCGAACTCAATGGTTTTGATATCGCGACCGCCGCCGATCACCTCGTTGCTCATGTAGCAGGTGTGGTGGGTCTTGTGCGCCTCAATCAGGGTCACTTCAATGCTGGGGTCGGCCATGCGCAGGTATTTGGCGAGAGTGCCGCCGCCAGTGCCGCCGCCGACGACCACAACCTTTTTGGTTGCGGCGCTGGCAATCAGGGGAACACCGGTCAGCCCTACGGCAGTTACCGCGCCAGCGGTTTGAATAAAGCCTCTACGAGTGATTTTCATGCGTTAACTCCTCTCTGATGTTTACTGCTGGCTGGCGTAGTAGCTGATCAAGGCTTCCAGACTCTTCTCACCTTCGCGCTCAAGCATTTCGCGCATCTCGCGGTGCATCCGTGCCGGTCCTTCACGATACTCGGCGCGGTAGTCGGCGAGGGTCCAGCGCAGGTAGGGACTCCACTGCCCGGCCAAGACCCCGGCATCATCATCGGCAAAGGTACCGCCGTCGGCGTGACAGCGTTCGCAGTGGCGGTCATGCAGGCTGGCACCGAGATCCACCAGGCTCTGATCAAACTCCTGCTTGGCTGGAACAAAGGGCTTTTTTACAAAGAAATCGGCCATTGCCTCAATCTCTTCTTCGCTGTAGCCCAGGGCGATACGATCCATGATAGTCGAGGGTACGTCCCCGCTGGCAAAACCCAGCATTACTTCAATGAAGTAATCTCTGGAAAGCCCTGCAATAGTCGGCGATGCCGGTCCCACGCTGGCCCCATCGGTACCGTGACAACCGGCGCAGGTATGGGACAGCATGGCACCACTGGCACCGGTCATCCCTTGTGATGCCGAAACAGCACCGGTGGCGCAGAACGCCAGGCCGGCAACGATTAAAGCTGCCTTTACTTTTTTGTACACCATGACTTCTCCTCTGGTACGATATAACTTGCAAAATAAGCGGCACAAAACTAGGCAGATCCGGAGCGGTCGCCCCGTTGCCACCTCTTGCAGATAGCAGGGCCACATCTTCGATATCGGCCCCAACTTCTTTACCGCCTATCGGCCACTGCCGACAGGCATAATTTTGCCACCAAGAGCCGCATCCACGCAATGGGCGCGATACCCTGCGCTACTCACCCCTCCGCTGGCTCCTGCTGCGCAGTGAGCAGCTCAATGAGCGACTTCTCCCCGCGCTGCTTTGCCATATCGAGGGCGCTACGCCCCTCTTGATCACGCTGTTCGGGGTCTGCTCCGGCCTCCAGCAGTAGCCCCGCCAGCTCGGAGCTGCCACGCAAGACAGCGTGCATGAGCGGAGTGACTTGGCCTTCATCGCTGGTGTTGGGGTCGCTCCCTGCAGACAGCAGCAACTGAACCATCTCAGCATCCTCCCGATCAACCGCCCAGACCAAGGCGGTGGCCCCAGCCTGATCCCTGCCAGTGACCTCAGCACCAGCCTCCAGCAGAGTAGCGACGATCTGCCGATGGCCGCCTTCTGCGGCGATCATCAGGGGGGTAACTCCCTGATCATTAGGTTGATCCGGGGTTGCACCGGAGGCCAGCAGTAGCTCCACCGTTGCTAGGTGGCCGCGCTGGGCGGCGAGCAGCACGGCGCTGTTGCCATCTTTATCGCCATCGCTCGGGTCGGCTCCCATGTGCAGCAACTGCTCGACCATGTCGGTCAGGCCATAGCGAGCGGCGATCACCAGCGCATTCCAGCCGCCACGGGTGCGGGCGTGGAGATCAGCCCCGCGCTCCAGCAGCAGTGCGGTCATCACCGGCAGAGCGTTCTCGGCGGCGAAGGTGAGGGCGGTACAGCCGGAGATGGTGGCGTGGTTGACATCGGCACCCCGCGAGAGCAGCAAGACCACGGCATCCATACTGCCACTCTCAACGGCCATCATTAGAGGAGTTTTGCCGTTTTCGTTGGGCGCATCGGGCGATACCCCGGCATCCAGTAACTGCGTGATGGTCTCGACATCGTTAATCATTGCTGCGATGCGCAGCTCACGCCCCGGCCCATCTTCGGCGATTACCAGTGGTGCCGTGAGCAGTAGCACCAGCAACAGATATCCCTTGAGTGCATAAATTCGCATAAAATAAAAGCCTCTTGTTTGTT
>SLIM01000265.1 GCA_007135625.1 Gammaproteobacteria bacterium | reverse complement strand
TGCGCCGCTAGCTCAGGACTCTCCACCAGCCGCAGATCGGGACGCTCCCCATAGATTCGCGCAGCCTCCTCCAGCGCCACTGGATCGTAAGCCTGCACCACCGCCCCGGCCTCCCACAACGCCTCCATCAGCACCCGACTCGGAGCTTCGCGCATATCATCGGTATTGGGCTTAAACGAGAGGCCCCAAATCGCGATCACCTTCCCGGCAAGATCTCCCTTAAAATGCTCCTTGATTTTGCTAAACAGCACCTGTTTCTGACGCTGGTTAACCGCCTCCACCGCCGTGAGCAGTTGAGCGCTAAAGCCGACCTCGCGAGCGGTGCGCTCCAGCGCACTCACATCCTTGGGAAAGCAGGAGCCGCCATAACCGCAGCCGGGATAGATAAAGGAGTAGCCGATTCGCTGATCTGCGCCAATCCCATTGCGTACATGCTCAATATCGGCACCCAGCCGCTCGGCGAGGTTAGATAGCTCATTCATAAAGCTGATTTTGGTCGCCAGCATCGCATTGGCGGCATACTTGGTCAGCTCGGCGGAGCGAATATCCATCGCAATCAACCGATCACGACTGCGATTAAACGGCGCGTAGAGGGCGCGTAACAGCTCGGTCGTGCGCGGATTGTCGGTACCGATCACGATTCGGTCGGGGCGCATAAAATCTTCAATCGCCGCCCCCTCCTTCAAAAACTCGGGGTTGGAGACCACATCAAACTCCAGCTCCTTGCCCAGCCGCGCCAGGGTCTCCGTAACCCGCGCCCTCACCTTGTCCGCCGTGCCGACCGGCACCGTTGACTTGTCGATAATCACCCGATAGTCACCCATCTGCTCGGCAATGGTCTGCGCCACCGCCAGCACATATTGAAGATCTGCCGCGCCATCTTCATCCGGCGGCGTTCCCACCGCAATAAACTGAAATAACCCGTGATTGACCGCCAGCGCCGGGTCGCTGGTAAAACGCAACCGCCCCTCGCGGGCGTTACGTGCTACTAACTGATCGAGATCCGGCTCATAGATCGGAATCTCCCCCCGCTGAAGCATCGCAATTTTGCCCTCATCCACATCCATGCAGATGACATCGTTACCGACCTCGGCAAGGCACGCTCCAGTGACCAAGCCGACATATCCTGAACCAAAAATGGTAATCTTCATTGTTTCTATCCTACGCTACGCTACGATTCATTCAGACTTCTATCAACACGCGCTAGTATACTCTAGTAGCGGGCAGCGGGCAGCGGGCAGCGGGCAGAGGCTTTGCTTTCGTTGCTCATAATCCTCCTGGATATAGGCGTAACAACCTGCCGCCGTAGCCTTGCAGAGCATTTTGCATATACAGCATTCTTAAAATCTGATATTCTCAACAGAGAAGTTGCCTCAAAAAGGTGCGTTTGACACTAGCGTGTGTCAGAATATGCCGATCATGCGACGCACGCGCAGAACGGAGCTAGAAGATAGGGAGGCACGATCTGTTCGTGCTACACCTCCCGACCTCTATGTTGATTACCTCTCTCTGACACCAGGATAGCTGTATACCATGGGCTTCAAATGTGGAATTGTTGGTCTGCCGAATGTCGGCAAATCGACTCTATTTAACGCACTCACGCAGGCGACCATCGCGGCGGAGAACTACCCCTTCTGCACCATCGACCCAAACGTCGGAGTCGTGGCACTACCCGACCCGCGCCTGGAGGAGCTGGCGGAGATCGTCAACCCCAAAAAGATTATTCCAACGGCGATGCAGTTTGTCGATATCGCCGGACTGGTAGCGGGAGCCTCCAAAGGCGAGGGGCTGGGCAATAAGTTTTTGGCCAACATTCGCGAAACCGATGCTATCGCGCATGTCGTGCGCTGTTTTCTCGATGACGATGTGGTGCATGTCGCGGGCAAGGTCGATCCGGCCGCTGATGCCGAGGTGATTAACACCGAACTGGCGCTGGCCGATATGGAGAGCGTCGAAAAGGCGCTCGACAAGGTGAATCGCAAGCTCAAGACCGGAGATAAGCGGGCCGCCGCGCAAAAAGAGCTGCTGGAGCGGGTGGCGGAACAGTTGAACCAGCTCCACCCCGTGCGGGCGATGGGGTTGAGCGGTGAGGAGCGGCTGCTGCTGCGCGAGCTGTTTCTGCTGACCGCCAAGCCGACGCTCTACATTGCCAATGTCGCTGAGGGGGGGTTTGAAGAGAACCCGGCACTCGATGCGCTGCGGGCGATGGCGGCGGCGGAGGGGGCCGAGGTAGTCCCGGTCTGTGCCGCGATTGAGGCGGAGATTGCCGAGCTGGAGGAGGGTGACAAGCGGGAGTTTCTGCTCGATCTGGGTCTCTCCGAACCGGGCCTGGCGCGGGTGGTGCGGGCCGGTTACCGGCTGCTCAATCTGGAGACCTACTTTACCGCTGGGGTGAAGGAGGTGCGGGCCTGGACGATCCCCAAAGGGGCCACCGCGCCCCAGGCGGCGGGGGTTATTCACTCCGATTTTGAGCGCGGTTTTATTCGCGCTGAGGTGATCTCCTACCACGACTTCCTCACCTGCCGGGGTGAGCTAGGGGCCAAAGAGGCGGGGCGGATGCGCCTGGAGGGGAAGGAGTATGTGGTGCA
>SLIM01000142.1 GCA_007135625.1 Gammaproteobacteria bacterium | reverse complement strand
CGGCCCTGGCAGGGGCCGCGCTGGCGTGTGGAGCGGCGGAGGCGCATGGGCTGCTGTGCGGTCTGCTCAGTGGCGGAAGCGGCACGGAGGAGGCGCAGTGGTGGCAGGAGTTGGCCGCTCGCGGCCGTGCTGAGCGTGCTGAGCCGTTGCAGGAGGAGCCGCTGGCAAGCCTGCTGGGTACCCTCAGTGCGGAGAGTCGGGCGACGCTGCACGATCAGGCCGCGCTATTTGTGCCGCTGCTGCCGGAGGAGGGGGCGGCGCTGGCGGTGCGGGCCGCTGGGGTACGGGATTGGGCGCTGGGGTTTCTCTATGGCCTTGGATTGAACCAGCGGGCCGCTGAGGCGAACCTCTCGGAACCGGCGCGGGAGGGGTTGCGGGATCTGGTGGAGATCACTCGGCTAGCGGCGGAAGAGGTGGAGGAGAGTGAGGAGGAGGAGGTCCATTTGATGGAGTTGGTCGAATATCTGCGGGTGGTTGTCACCCTATTGGTCGATGAGTTATTGCTGGCGCAAGCCGAGGAGAAGCATGGTGTTAAGTCCTAAGGAGTACCGGCGGCGGCGGCAGCGCCTACTGCGCATGATGGGAAAGGGGAGTATTGCGATTATTCCGGCAGCCCCGGTGGCGGTACGCAATCGGGATGTGGAGTACCCCTATCGACCCGATAGTGATTTTTACTATTTGACCGGCTTTGCCGAGCCGGAGGCGGTGGCAGTGCTGATTCCGGGGCGTAAACCGGCGGAGTATGTGCTGTTTTGTCGCGAGCGCGATCCCGAAAAGGAGCGCTGGAGCGGAGAGCGGGCGGGGCAGCAGGGGGCGGTCGAGGCGTTTGCGGCGGATGACTCTTTTCCTATTGATGATTTGGAGGATATTCTGCCCAATATGCTAGAGCCGTGTCAGCGGGTCTACTATGCGATGGGGGCCGATGCCGAGCTGGATCGGCGGGTTGCCGAGTGGGTCGGGAAGATTCGGCGCAAGGGGCGCAGCGGGATCAGCGGGCCGCTGGAGTTTATCGCTCTCGATCACCTGCTGCACGATATGCGACTCTTTAAGAGCCGCCAGGAGGTGGCGCTGCTGCGCAAGGCGGCCCGCATCTCGGCACGCGCCCATCGACGGCTGATGCGTACCGTCATCCCCGGAATGTACGAATATGCTCTGGAGGCGGAGTTTCAGCACGAATGCGCCCGCCAGGGCGCTCGCTTTCCGGCCTATCCGGCGATTGTCGGCGGTGGGGCCAACGCCTGTATCCTGCACTATATCGACAACGCCGCACCGTTGCGCGATGGCGATCTAGTACTGGTCGATGCAGGCTGTGAGCTGGAGCTGTACGCCTCGGATATTACCAGAACTTTCCCGGTGAATGGCCGCTTTAGCGAGGCCCAGCGCACTCTTTACGAGCTGACTTTGCAGGCGCAGTTGGCGGCGCTCGCCAAGGTGCGACCGGGGAACCACTGGAACGAGCCGCACGAGGCGGCGGTACGGGTGGTAACTCAAGGGCTGGTAGAGTTAGGGATTTTGCGCGGCAAGGTCGCCGCGCTGCTGCGCGAGGAGGCTTATAAACCCTACTATGTGCATCGTACCGGCCACTGGCTGGGAATGGATGTACACGATGTCGGGGATTATAAAGTGGATGGGCAGTGGCGCACCCTGGAGCCGGGGATGGTGCTGACGGTGGAGCCGGGGCTATACATTCCGCCGGAGAGTAAGGGCGTTGCCAAGCGCTGGTGGGGGATCGGGATTCGGATTGAGGATGATGTGCTGGTGACCAAGGAGGGGCATGAGATTCTCAGTGCCGAGGTGCCCAAGAGGGTCGAGGAGATCGAACGCCTGATGGCGCGGCGGCGGCGCTAAGGGCGGAGTGATTGATGACGGCGCTAAAGCCGCTGCTGGGGTCGCTGCTGGGCAGTCTGCCGGCTGCGGTGGCGGCGCTGGTCGCTGGGGTGGTGCTGGTGCAGCAGTGGGCGAGTCTGCCCGATCCGCGCTGGGGGTGGCTGCTGCCGCTGCTGCTGTTGGCCCTGCGGGTCGCTGCGCTGCGGCTGGTGGCGGCACTCGGAATCGGGGTGCTGTGGGCGCTGCTTTATGCCCATCTACCGTTGCGCGGGGGGATTGCAGCGGAGCTGGAGGGGGTCGATCTGGAGGTGGTCGGGGTGGTCGCCTCACTGCCGGATGTAACCTCGCGCCGTACCCGCTTTCACTTCGCGGTGGAGCAGATGAGCCGTGACGGGGAGTCGCTGCCGCTGCCGGGGCGGATTCGCCTCACCTGCTACGACTGTGGAGTAGAGGCGTTGGTGCCGGGGGAGCGCTACCGTCTCACGGTGCGTCTGCGGCAACCTTCAGGATTGATGAATCCCGGCGGCTTTGACTACGAGGGGTGGCTGTTTCGACAGCGAATTCAAGCCACTGGCTACATTCGTGCGAGCGGGGAGAGTGCGCCGCTAGGGGAGGTGGCCACAGGTTATGCGCTCCTGCGCCTGCGTGAGCGGCTGCGGCAGGTGATTCTGCAGCAGGCTCCGGGGCCGTCAGCGGGGATGATGGTGGCGTTAGCGGTGGGGGAACGCAGCACCATTCCGCGTGACCATTGGGAGCTCTATACCCGCGCTGGAATCAACCATTT
>SLIM01000126.1 GCA_007135625.1 Gammaproteobacteria bacterium | reverse complement strand
GCGGCCGTGGGTGATAACGGGCTGTCGGGTCTCGGCGGTGGGGTAACCAATGCTGTCGCCCCAGGCGCGGCCAGCGGCGCGGGCATTGTGACCATCCGGGATAGCGTCATCAGCGACAATCAGGCCACCAATGGCGGCGGCATTGGCAACACGCCCGCCACGGCGACTGGCCCGGTGACGATGCAATTGACGGTCGAGAACAGCGCCATCACGGGCAATACGGCCAGCGGTAATGGCTTCCAAACAGGGAATGGGGGCGGTATTGCCAGCCTTGATGGTACGTTCACCATGATCAACAGCACTGTCAGCGGCAACACGGCTGCGGGCACGGCCGGCGCTCCATCTGTCAGTGGGCTAGGCGGCGGTATGTTAATCGGGTCGCAAGCTCTGCCCAATCATGTCACGCTGGTCGCTAATACGATTGTGAACAACACGGCCGAGACCGGTGTCAGCGGTATCGCCCATGCCAGCTTGGGCGGCCAGACCACGACCCGGTTCAAAAACAACATTGTTGCAGGTAACGCGGGCCTCAACTGCCTGAATCAAGGCGGTACGATGACCTCTTTGGGCTACAACCTTGAAGCCACCGATAGCTGTGGTTTTGACCAAGCCAGCGACTTGGTAGGCACCGACCCCATGTTGGAGGGGTTAACGGCCGATGGAGCGACATTCGTGCATCCGCTCATGGCTGACTCGCCCGCCATTGATGCTGGTTCCTGCACCGATGCCGCCGACAATCCAATTACCAACGACCAGCGCGGCGTGGGTCGCCCGCAAGGCGCAGGATGTGATATGGGCGCGTATGAGTGGGTATTGCCCGAAATGACCATCACCGTGGACAGCACGGATGATGATCTGACGGACAACGGCAACTGCACCCTGCGCGAGGCGGTCGAAGCGGCAAATACCAAAACGGCCGTGGATATGTGCCCCGCAGGTGGACTCACTACCACCATTATTATCCCCGCCGGAACCTACACCCTGACCATCCCCGGCGACCAAGAAAACGCCAACCAAACAGGTGACATAGACATTTTGAGCAATGTCATCCTTATCGGCGCGGGCGCAGAGGAGACCATCCTCAACGCCAATGGCCTCGACCGGTTCTTGGATGTGTACGAAACAGGCCGGGCCGACATCAGCCACCTGACAATCACGAACGGGGCCATCAATGAAACGAGCAGTGGGGCTGGCCTACGTGTCTTCGAGGCTCACGCCGATATCCATCATGTCGTTATCCACGATAATTTCGCGGACACACCCGATCCCTCGCTTGGCGGTAGTGGTGGCGGTCTCTACTTCTTCAGAAGTACAGGTAGCCTCAGCCATGCCGAAGTGCGCCAGAATGTAGCATCTGTCGTTGGGGGTGGGATTCATGTCCTCAGTAGTAATGTCGTGATTAGTGAGACCTTGGTTCAAGAAAACAGCACCCTAGGTGGCACGGGGGGCGGTATCACCAATCAGGCTAGTAGGCAAGATTCTAGCCTGACGATTGTGGACAGCCAGATTATTAACAACACGTCGGCCGGCAATGCGGGTGGGGTGGGCAATACCATTTCTACAGGGGTTTACGCCACCCTGCTCATCGAACGTACCCTCATCAGTGGCAACAGCGCGGCTGGAGTAGGTGGCGGCGTTGCCAACGGCGTATTTTTGGACACCAGTAGCGGCTGGGGCAGTGTGACCATCCGGGATAGCATCATTCGCCAAAATATGGCCATAAACGGCGGTGGTGGGCTGAGCAATATGTCGCTTGGCGCGTCGGAAATAATCACGGTAGAGATGACGGTTGAGAATAGCGTGATTGCCAACAACACGTCCGAAGGCGACAGCCTGCTAACGGGCAACGGCGGCGGTATTTTCGCCTTAGACGGCTCGCTAACCGTTATCAATAGTACCATTAGTGGCAACACGGCCGAGGGCACGGCCGGGGTTGATAACATCAGTGGGCTGGGTGGCGCGATGTTAATCGGGTCGCAAACCTTTCCCAATAATGTCACGCTGGTCGCTAATACGATTGTGAATAACACCGCCGTAACTGGCGCTTCTGGCCTCGCCAACGTCAACATTGGCGCGGGTTCTGTCGTAACCGCCAAAAACAACATTCTGGCCGACAACGCGGGCGCGAACTGCGCCAATACCAACGGCACCATCACCTCGCTGGGCTACAACCTAGACAGCGGGCCAACCTGTGCCCCCTTCTTTAACCAAGCCACTGACCTGACCAGCACCGACCCGATGCTTGGGCCACTCACGGCGGATGGTGACACCTACGTGCATCCGCTCATGGCTGACTCGCCCGCCATTGATGCTGGTTCCTGCACCGATGCCAACAATGACCCGCTCACCAACGACCAGCGTGGCGTAAGCCGTCCGCAAGGCACAGGCTGTGATATGGGCGCGTATGAAAGGGTAGTCACCTACGCCATGAGCGCCGCAGTGGGCAGCGGTAACGGCACGATCACGCTGCTGAGCCAGAGTGTCAATCATGGCGGCGATGCCACGTTCACGATCACCCCGGATCCAGGCTGGTCGGTGACCGCAGTTACGGGCGACACCTGTACGCTGGTGAACACCAGCGGAACCACCTGGGTCGCGTCGAACGTCAGCGAGGCCTGC
>SLIM01000254.1 GCA_007135625.1 Gammaproteobacteria bacterium | reverse complement strand
CTGCCGTGCCACCCGGCGCAACACATGGTTCATAAGGGGTAGCGGTACAGTCCAGGGTACCGCGTCCACCACTGCCAAAGTAGGCCATCCCCCACTCCAGTCCAGCATCGGCAGCGACCAACGCTTGGTCACTACGGTACTGGGTGGCAGAGATGCGCTGCTCGGTGATGGTGGTATTGGCTGCGTAAATGGTGATCAGGGTGACCACGGCGAGGATCAGCAGCGAAACCACCAGAGTGGTAAAACCACGTTGATTGCGTGTGCGGTTATTCATCGTTGCAAATCTCCTCAATTGCAGTACGAACGAGAGGAACTGGATATAGCCGTTGTAATACAGGTCTCATAGACAGCTTGGCCTACCGAGTCAGTGTTAGAGGTAGGGGGAGTACATGCAGAAAAAGGGTCTACAGGCGGCTCGAAAATCTGCTGGTTGCGTATCTTGATGCTCGTGTTAAGCTCTTTCCGTTGGGTAATACCCCCCTGCTCTGTTTGAGCAACTAGAGTAATATTAAGGCGAGTACTCTCTAGGACGCTGTTTATAAAACTTGTTAGATCTGGTATTGAGTTTATCTCAGCATCATCGGTGTCGACAACACAGTGGTCGGGCAACTGCGGATTGTTCCCTACCAATTGATGCCGCCCTTCGGTATTCAGGGTGTAGAGAGCCATTCCTTCTATAGATGGAGTTCCAGAAGAGTTTGCCCACTGGCGGCAAGGAAAGCGGACGCTACCGGCTTCGGTAACGTGCCATACCGATCCGGTACCGGCATGGGTGCATTTGGAACCCTCGGTGTCAATGCTGAAGTTGGTAATCTCAATATGCTCAGGGAGCATCCGTTGCCAGACATTATGATTGGGATCGCGGGCGCAACTGGTCTCGCAAGCAACATTCACGGGGTTGCAGGAGGTGCGCATCCAGAGGTTGTTTTGGTCTAACTGAAAACCGCGCCATTCGTTATTGTCAATCGCGAGGTTATCGTTGCGGTCGTAGGCGAAGAGGAGACAGGATTCAAAGGTATCTCCAGATGCCGGTTCTACAATGTTGATTCTTGCTTCTGGATCGTGATTTTCCCACGTTCCTTCGCGCCCAAACCCGGCCCGCCGCAGTTCGTTGGTGATCAGGGTCATGCTGCTGGAGATGTCCTGGTTGAGATCGACCGAGCCAGCAAGTTGGGCGTTGCTGCGAATGGTGCCGACAAAGAGCGCGGTGGCTCCCGCCAGGACGATTAGCCCAAGGGCGAGGGAGATCAGCAGCTCGACCAAGCTGACTCCAAGCAGGGTTCGACGACGCGGGCGGGTCGGCAGTGCGGGGCGATAATGGGGGGCGGTGTTGTACATGAGGTCTCTCCTTCGCTAACTCAGCTCTCTTCTGCACACGCAAAGCATACTCGACCAATAACCGTGACGGTGAGTTCTTTTTCGAGACCACTGCGCTCTGTGGTGAGAGTCGGCAGGGTTATCGGGTTTGGAGCGCCTTCGCTGTCGTTGACGATGCCCTGCGAGGTGAAAGTGAAAGTAAGGGTGGATTCAGCACCACCCGGAAGGATAACACCGGGGTAGTTATCGTGGGTCATGCGGGCTAAGGTCAGGATGGCGGTTCCGGCGATATCCTCGTTAAGCGTGCAAGATGCGTCACCGGCTGCGGCTGCGGTAAGAGTCGGGGTACAGGCAGTTGCCTTGTCAGTCATGCCGACGAACCATTCACCCGCTTCATTTTGGGTGATGGTAACGTGGATGTCGGTCGATTTTTTAATCGCTTCGTTGCGGGCGTGGAGCAGGAAGCCATACATGTCGCGAGCCGCACCATTGAGCCGCTGGCGTTCAAACATGTCACCGAATGCCGGAATCGCCGTCGCCACGACGATGCCGAGGACGATTACGGTGATCATGAGTTCGAGTAGTGTAAAGCCGCTCTGTTCTGTTCTGTTCATGGTGTGTCCCATCCCTTTGCTGTTGATCTCTAGTATAGGGGATGGGGCGGAGGGGGCGACACCGCCTGTCTGTTGCCGTTTGCCGTTGGTCAGTTGTGGCCGTTAGGGGGCTGTTTGGTGGCTGTTTGGTGGCTGTTTAGGGCTGTTCGTGGGCTGTTCGTGGGGGGGGGAAGAGTTGGCGGGATGGGGGTATTTTTTCATTTGGGTGCTGTTTTTTGGTCGGGTGGCCGCTGGTCTGTCACAGCTTGCCGCCTGTCAGTTTCTGGTGGCAAGTGGTAGGGGATGGCGGATACTGGGAAGTAGTGGCTTCGATTGTTTTATGGGAGGAGTGCGTGTGAAAAGACAAAATGTGCGGGGCTTTACGCTGATTGAACTGATGATTACTGTGGCGATTATCGGGATTCTGGCGGCGATTGCTTTTCCGGCTTACCAGAGCTATAGCGAGAATGCGCGTCGTGCTGATGCGAAGGATTCATTGGTGCGGGTGCGGATGGCGCTGGAGCAGTATCGGGTGAATAATCCGGCTTATACGGATGATTTTGATGATTTGCGACTGACTGGGTTAAGGCCTAGTGACGACGATAGTACTATAGCAATCTCTGAACAGGGGTTCTATACGATCACCATTGCCTTCCCTATGGTGGATGGTGCGCCAAATGATCGAGACTATACAATTACCGCGACCGGAAT
>SLIM01000335.1 GCA_007135625.1 Gammaproteobacteria bacterium | reverse complement strand
TTCTCAAAGATCATGCCCAGGGTGCGCTGTTGCAACGGGAGATAGTGCTCTCCGGCACGCAGCATCGCCTTGAGTACAATGGCCCGCTCAATGAGCTGCTCCAGCTCTTGTGGAGAAAAGTCAAGCAGCGATAAAAAGTGGCGAGGGGGTAGCATGGTAGATGCCTCCGGGACCGTCTCAGGCGGCCTTGGCAGTAAGAAATTGACGAATGAGCGCAGTGAGGGTGGTAACCAACCAATCGGCCTCCTCATCCCGCATCACCAGGGGGGGCAGGAGACGAATGACACTCTCCGCCGTTACGTTAATGAGCAGCCCTTGGGCCAGGGCCTGCTGCACCAGCGGGGCGCAGGGGCGATCCAGTTCAATCCCCAGCAGCAGCCCTTCGCCACGAATCTCTTCGACCCCTTCGACCCCCTGCAGGGCATCGGCGAAGGCCGCCAGTAATCGCGCTCCGAGCTGCTCGGCACGCTCCGGCAACCTCTCGCTACGCAGGGTCTCGACCACCGCACTGGCTGCCGCGCAGGCGAGCGGATTGCCGCCAAAGGTCGAGCCGTGACTGCCGGGGGTGAAGACCGAGGCCGCCGGCCCGGCGGCCAGGCAGGCTCCAATGGGTACCCCGTTGCCCAGCCCCTTGGCCAAGGTCATTACATCCGGGACGATGCCGCTGTGTTGGTGGCAGAACCAGCGCCCGCTGCGTCCCATACCGGTCTGAATCTCATCCAGCATCAAGAGCCATTGACGCGCATCGCAGATCTCCCGCAACTGCGGCAGATACTCCTCATCGGGAAGGTTGATCCCCCCCTCGCCTTGGATCGGCTCCACCAGCAACGCGACGATGTCGGAACGGCTCTCCGCAAGGGTACGAATGCTCTCTAGGTCGTTGTAGGGAACCCGGACAAAACCCTTTACTAACGGCTCAAAACCGGCCTGCACCTTGCGGTTGCCAGTGGCTGACAGGGTCGCCATGGTGCGCCCGTGAAAGCTCCCCTCCATTACAATGATGGTGGGTGACTCCACGCCGCGCTGATGGCCATAGAGGCGCGCAATTTTAATCGCCGCCTCATTCGCCTCCGCCCCGGAGTTGGAGAAGAAAACCCGTTCCATATTGGCGAGCTTCGCCAACTGCTCCCCGAGCTGCTGCTGAAGTCCAATACCGTAAAGGTTGGAGGTGTGGATCAAGCGCCCGGCCTGCTCACACAGCGCTCGCTGTACCGCTGGATGGGCATGGCCAAGGCCACACACGGCAATCCCTGAAAGCGCATCCAGATAGCGCTTGCCGTCGCCATCCCACAGCCAGACACCCTCGCCGCGCTCAAATTGGACTGGCAGTCGGTTGTAGGTTGCCATCAGAAAATCGGTCATCGCTCTTCCCCGCATCGTGGGCCAGGCCGGAGGGTCGCTGCTCTCCAGCAGAAAATAAAAAAAGGTGGCCCGAAACCGAGTCCACCCTTTACAATTTGGTGCAAACCGAACAATAAACGCAGGATGGTACCCTGACAGTACGCTACATGCAACATCATTTTTTTACTGGTAACTGAGCGGTGGAGCAAAAGCCGACATTCAACTAGAGGGGATTATTACCTGAGGCCACAACCTTAAAAACCAATTGCATTGGGTGATAAAACCGATGCTGATTACCAGTAACTGCCACTTTGACACGACTCCGCCACTACCCGGCGGCTCTTCGTCGTACCCGTCAAACAGGCCGAAGTCGAATGAGATTTTCAATAAGAACGGTTAGTTGCGGAAAAACCTCTCCCTGCGTAACTAAAATGAATCAGCGCCTTCGAGTAAACCCTCGTCATTTCTTGCCGTCTTTTTGTCAGATGGTCATCGGCGACTATTGGGGAGGAGAGGGTGTCCACATCCCGAAGCTCTGCCAAATTGACACTCTACAGCTTTGATGGCGTAAAGACATACTTTAATCCTATAAAATTTTATTTAGAAAAATTAGCAGGTAACACTTTGCTGAAGAGATTTGGCGTGGTACTTGCCGACAGCAGTACCCAGTCAACCGGTGGCTTCTAAGCCCTTGGGAGACGTTAGTAAAGACGTTGGCTTTAAAACATGTTGACTAGAGATGGATTAAAAGCGGTGGCGTGTCCGTTCGCCATCCACTTGCTGTATCCTCCTCTTGCCTTGGTGATAGCGCTTCTCGACGGGTAGACCGGCGGGCAGCGTGGGGCCGACGGATAATCCGAATAAGCAAGCTCAAAACAAGCCCTTGGAGAAGATTACATGAAGCGTTCCCTGAAGATTACGGCAATCATCGCTGCTATGACCGTTGCTGGCGCACTACATGCCCAGATGGGCGGTATGCAAGGCATGCAAGGTATGCACGGCATGGGTGGCATGGGTGGTATGTCCGGCATGGGCGGCATGTCCGGTATGCAAGGTATGCACGGCATGGGTGGTATGCAGGGCATGCATGGCATGTCCGGTATGCACGGCATGGGTGGTATGAGCGGCATGGGCGGCATGGGCGGCATGTCCGGTATGCAAGGTATGCACGGCATGGGTGGTATGCAGGGTATGCAGGGCATGCATGGCATGTCCGGTATGCAAGGCATGCACGGCATGGGTGGTATGAGCGGCATGGGTGGTATGCAAGGCATGCACGGCATGGG
>SLIM01000263.1 GCA_007135625.1 Gammaproteobacteria bacterium | reverse complement strand
TGCGCCAGTACGTCTACCTTGATGATCGCCCCATCGCGGTCTTCGATGTGGAGCGCCAGCTCGCCGACACCCCGCCCGCTGAATGCGGCACGGCCACCGTCCACCTCACCGACCGAACCGTTGGGGCGGGTGAGACCCTCGCCTGTACCGCATCGACGGAACTGACCACCGGCAACGGCGCACAAGAGACCGGCTTCACCGTCAGCGCAGGAGGCCAAGCCCTGCTCCAGGCCCCAGTGGTGCGCCTGCTGCCCAATACCCAAATTCAGTCGGGTGCCACGCTGCATATCGGCCCAACCAGTGTTGAGGAGTTCGAGAGCCAGTACCTCTTCTCCAGCGCCAACATCTACTACCTCCATACCGACCACTTGAACACCACCAGAGCGATCACTGATGCCGGGCAGAATCTGGTCTGGCGGTGGGACTCGGATCCTTTTGGTGCTATCCTGCCCGATGAAGACCCCAGTGGAAACGGCCAGCCCCTTGTCTTCAACCTGCGGTTTCCGGGGCAGTACTTTGATGCGGAGAGCGGGCTGCATTACAACTACTTTAGGGATTATGAGCCGAGCACGGGACGGTATGTGCAGAGTGATCCGATTGGGCTTGAAGGTGGGCTGAATACATATGGCTATGCTCATGGAAACCCGGTTTCCCTATTTGATCCCACTGGCGAGGCTGTGCCGGCTGCGGTTGCGGGCGGAATTGTCATCAGATACGTCGCGAAGAGGGCTGCCACTCCGGCAGCAGCAGCCCGAATGGTACGCCCTTGGAGAAATAAAAAAGCTCGGTGGAAGGTCTATGTAAGATGTAACGTTCAGTCTTTCGACAACTGCTCGAATTGTCCGAATACTATCGGTGGATGGGGGTATGGGGGAACCTTTGGTGAAGCAAACGCTAATGCTCAGCATGATGCAAACGAAAATTTAAGTTTGTTGTCAGCACAAGGTTGCTATAAGAGGCACTGTGATCCCGTGTCTTGTTTTGAAAATGGAATACCCGTTCGATGCCCAAGGAGCGGGAGGACTCAGAGGTAAAGGTATGGGAATAAGCAAAGAAAAGCTAGAAGAAAAAAGGCGCGAAATTCTTTATCAAGTGGAACTTGCGGAAAACGGGGATGCAGAGGCCCAGAATATCATCGCGGCAAAACTTGCCAAGGGTTCTTTTCTTGAAAAAGACGAGGGAGGTGCGTTTTATTGGTATTGTCAAGCCGTGAAGCAGGGGTATATATCTGCTAAATGGAATGCCGGGATTATGCTTCTTTATGGGGAGGCCGGCCTACCAGTAAACCAAGAGCTAGCCATGACGTTGATAGAGGATGCTGCGAGTTCTGGAGAAGCGGATGCCTGTATTTTTTTGTCGTTATGTTATCGCAACGGTAAACATGGAAAAGAGAAAAATGTGGGGCTAAGCGAAGAGTGGAAAGAGCGTGCGGAAGCTTGGGGGGAGGCGGAGTTCTTTAGTGTGCCGGTGGATCTGGAAGCATGTGGGGTAAAAATTACAAAGCCAGTCATTAATATCCTTATGCAATAGCGCAGTAAAACCTGTTTAAACTCCCTATTCTATCGCAACATCACCGGTGGAGGATAGCACGGCGATGGGTTGGGGGTGCGATTCAAAGTGAAGCTTTGGGCAGCACGATACGACTTCGGAAGGAGGTCGTGGGTCGCTCTGGGACGGTAATGGGTAGCCTGAAGCACCGCCCTACAAGGCCTTGCGCGTAGGTTTGAGTCGCACCCGGTGGGTTCCCTGCTACAGCAATTCCCGCCAAAATAAAAAGATCAAATAAAACAACGGGGAAGCTGATTTGCATAAAAAGTTATTCGTAAACTTTCTGCAAGACCTGAGTATACTACACACCACAGTTCATGTGATGAGGTAACAGCAGATGGCAGCACACTTCCCCCGCAAGCAGCTCAGCATCCAAGGCATGTTGAGCACAGCACGCCACACTCTTGCCAAAATCCCAGACGATTCAGGTGGTGAGATCCCCTTGGTGGATTGCCCCTCATGTCGGGGCTGGCGCTGTTCGGGCTCAAGTACCCCTCGCTGCTCCAGTTCGACAAGGATCGCCAATCGGAGACCCGGCAGGCAAATCTTGGGGCACTCTATGGCATCCAGCATCCTCCCTGCGACACCTAACTTGCGGGAACGCCTCGATCTGGTCGATCCCCACTTGGTGCGCCCCCTCTACAAGACCTTGTTCAGCGCCCTTCAGCGCGGTAAGGGGCTGGAGGGGTTCAGCTATCTGGCTGGCCTCCAACGCCCCGCACATCCGCCAGTTGAAGGCCCTAGACCTGCGCTTCATCCTCGGTGCCAAGGCGGACGATCACACGTTCCCGTTCGAATGGGTCCATACGACACAGACCACCGCCGAACACACGGTGACCGATGAGGGCGGTACCCACCATCGGTTCCGCTACCTCAACGGCGTCCCGCTCAACGACGCCAACTTCGACTTGGAGGTCAACTTCTTCGAGTACTGGGAGACGACCCCCAAGGGCAAGGTGACCCACTTCTCTTGGGTGACCGACTTCCCGATCGACCCTACCAACCTTATGACGCTGATGCGAGGAGGCCGCGCACGCTGGAAGATCGAAAACGAGACCTTCAACACCCTCAAGAACGGCCTTGGC
>SLIM01000161.1 GCA_007135625.1 Gammaproteobacteria bacterium | reverse complement strand
TTGCGCTCATTGATGCACGAGATAACAAAGTTCAATGATGAAGGTACGGTGTTTGGATCAATCAGTAAATCTGACTTTGAAGAAATATCTTCACCCGTACCACCAATAAGCATGGTTAATCAATTTGAAGTTGAAGCCAAGCCCATCAATGACAAAGTAATATCAAACTGCGGCCAAATAAAAATACTCAAAAAACTCCGCGACACCCTCCTCCCCAAACTCATGAGCGGAGAAGTGCGGGTGGACTACGAGGATACCCCATGTTGCTAGACGAGCTACGGCAAAAGAAAGCGGTCATCGATGCTCTGTGCGAAGAGTATGGCGCACGACATCTACGGGTGTTCGGATCGGTTGCCCGGCGCGAGGAGCGGGCGGACAGTGATGTGGACTTTCTGGTGGATTTTCCACGCGGTTACGACCTGTTCGCCCAGCGCCTCCCCTTGGCGCAAAGGCTCTCCGAATTGCTGCTGCGCAAGGTCGATCTGGTGCCAGAGCACGAACTAAACCGTCATATTCGGGAACAGGTGATGCAAGAGGTCATGGAGTTATGAGCAAACCCTGGCAGCCCTATGCGCTGCACATTCTGGATGCCATCGCCAAAATCCGGCGCATTCAAGCGCGTGGTGACCTGATCCAGGATGAGGTGCTCTACGATGCCGCGTTGCGCAATTTGCAGACGCTTTCCGAGGCAACCCAGTCCCTTCCTGAGGATAAAAAGTCAGCTTTTCCGGCGATCCCGTGGCGGGAGATCAGCGGCTTTCGCAATATCCTGGTTCATAATGATCTGGGAGATATTGATCCGCTGACCATCAACGCGGTGATCGAACAACACCTGATGCCCCTGGAGGAGTGTATGCGGATATTGCTGAACCGTGAAACGGAGGCGATGGATGACGATGACTAAAATCACCGCATCCGCCATCGAAACCTTCGCAACACCCTCCTCCCCAAACTCATGAGCGGTGAAGTGCGGGTGGACTACGAACCCTAGCGAGGCAACCATGGAACAGAACAAAATCCAGATTTTCCAAACCAGCGATGGCGAGACCCGAATTGATGTCCGCTTGTCCGGCTCATCATGAACCTGCTGGCACGGAAGCAAGAGGGCATAAATGGATAAGCTCACCGAATCGGCCATCGAAACCTTCGCCATCGAGCTGTTCCAGCAGCTCGGCTATCAGTACCTCTATGGCCCGGAGATCGCGCCAGACAGCGAAACCCCAGAGCGTGAACGCTTCGAGGATGTGGTGCTGCTGGAACGGCTGCGCTCGGCGGTAGCGCGTATCAACCCGACCATTCCCGCTGATACACGCGAGGAGGCGATCAAACAGGTGCAGCGCCTGAACTCGCCGGAACTGATCGCCAACAACGAAGCCTTTCACCGCATGTTGACCGAGGGCATTAAGGTCGCCTACCAACACAGAGGCAACGCACGCGGCGACCTGGTGTGGCTGGTCGATTTCGGCAATCCCGAGAACAACGAATTCGTCGTTGCCAATCAGTTTACGGTAATCGGCCATTCCGATCATGGACAGCAGAACAAGCGCCCGGATCTGGTGTTATTCGTCAACGGCCTGCCGCTAGTGGTGGTGGAACTCAAAAACGCCGTCGATGAAAACGCCACCATCCAATCGGCCTACCAGCAGTTGCAGACCTACAAAGAGGTGATCCCCAGCCTCTTCACCTACAACGGCCTGCTGGTGATCTCCGACGGACTGGAGGCCAAAGTTGGCTCACTGTCGGCGGGGCTATCGCGCTTCATGGCGTGGAAGACGGCGGACGGCAAGCTGGAGGCCTCACACCTGATCAGTCCGTTGGAAACCTTGATCAAGGGGATGTGCAGCAAGGTCACGCTGCTGGATTTGCTGCGCCACTTCGTGGTGTTTGAAAAGTCGAAGAGGGAAGACCCGGCAACGGGCATCGTCAGCATCAGTACGGTGAAGAAGCTGGCGGCCTATCACCAGTACTACGCCGTCAACGCGGCGGTGGTCTCGACCCTGCGGGCGGCCAGCGAACTGCCCGAGGTGGCGGCGGAGTCGCCGGAGCGTTACGGCGTGGCGAGTGTCCATGATCAGCCACCGGGTGACCGCAAGGCCGGGGTGGTGTGGCACACCCAGGGCAGCGGCAAGTCGCTTTCGATGGTGTTCTATACCGGCAAGATTGTGCTGGCGCTAGATAACCCCACCATTGTGATGATCACCGACCGCAACGATCTGGATGATCAACTGTTCGATACTTTTGCTGCCTGTACGCAGTTATTGCGACAGGAGCCGGTGCAGGTGGATGACCGCAAAGAGCTGAAACGCTTGCTGAAGGTCGGCTCCGGTGGGGTGATTTTCACCACTATGCAGAAGTTCCAGCCGGAAGAAGGCAATATCTACGAAGAACTGACCGACCGTCGCAATGTGGTGGTGCTCGCCGACGAGGCGCACCGCACCCAGTACGGCTTCAAGGCCAAAACCGTGGATGAAAAGGACACGCAGGGCAGTGTGATCGGTAAGCGGGTGGTCTACGGCTTTGCCAAATATCTGCGCGATGCCCTGCCCAATGCGACCTATCTGGGATTCACCGGCACGCCCATCGAAAAGAGCGATGTCAACACCCCGGCGGTGTTCGGCAACTATGTCGATGTGTACGACATTGCCCAAGCGGTGGAAGATGGCGCTACCGTGAAGATTTACTACGAAAGCCGCCTGGCGAGGGTGTCGCTGAGCGATGAGGGCAAGAAGCTCATTGCCGAGCTGGATGAGGAGCTGGAGCAGGAGGAGTTGAGCGAGACCCAGAAGGCCAAGGCCAAGTGGACACAGATGGAGGCCTTAGTTGGCGCGGAGCAGCGCATTCAGAATGTCGCGCAGGACATTGTGGCGCACTTCGAGCAACGCCAGGAGGTGTTTGCGGGCAAGGCGATGATCGTGGCCATGTCGCGGCGCATTGCGGCAGAACTGTATGCAGCAATCATCAAACTGAAACCGGAGTGGCATTCACCCGACTTGACCAAGGGGGTGATCAAGGTGGTGATGACGGCATCCTCTGCGGATGGGCCACCGTTGGCCAAACATCACACCACCAAACCACAACGCAAGACCCTCGCCGAGCGGATGAAAGACCCCGAGGAGGAGCTGAAGCTGGTGATCGTGCGCGACATGTGGCTCACCGGCTTCGATGCGCCTTGTATGCACACCCTGTATATCGACAAGCCGATGAAGGGGCACAATTTGATGCAGGCCATTGCGCGGGTGAATCGGGTTTATGGTGATAAACCGGCGGGCTTGGTGGTGGATTATCTGGGCATTGCCTCCGACCTTAAACAGGCGCTGTCGTTCTATGCCGATGCTGGCGGCAAGGGCGATCCGATGCTGGCCCAGGAGCAGGCTGTCGCGTTGATGTTGGAAAAGATCGAAGTGGTGGCGGGCATGTATCACGGCTTCCCTTACGAGGAGTACTTCGAGGCCGACACCGCCAAAAAACTCGCGATGATCTTGGCTGCCGAGGAGCATATCCTTGGGCTGGAGGATGGCAAGAAACGCTATATCGAACAGGTCACCGCTCTTTCGCAGGCGTTCGCCATCGCGATTCCGCACGAGCAGGCCATGGATGTGAAGGATGAAATCGCCTTCTTTCAGGCGGTGAAGGCGCGGCTGGCGAAGTTCGACAGCACCGGCTCAGGCCGTACCAACGAGGAGATTGAATCGACCATTCGCCAGGTGATCGACCAGGCGCTGGTGTCGGAGCAAGTGATTGATGTGTTCGATGCCGCTGGAATTAAGAAGCCCGATATTTCGATTCTTTCCGAAGAGTTCTTGCTGGAGCTGAAAAACAAGGAGCACAAAAACGTCGCACTCGAAGTGCTGAAAAAGCTGCTCAATGACGAAATCAAGGCACGCGCCAAAAAGAATCTGGTGCAAAGCCGAACCCTGATGGAGATGCTGCAAGATGCCATCAAGCGGTATCACGCCAAGGTGCTCACGGCGGCGGAGGTGATGGACGAGCTGATCAACATTAGCAGGGAGATCGTCAAGTCAGACCAGCAAGCCGAAGCGATGGGCATGAGCGACTATGAGTACGCCTTCTATACCGCCGTGGCCAACAACGCCAGCGCCAGAGAACTGATGCAGCAAGATACATTGCGTGAACTGGCGGTGGTGCTGTTTGAGAAGGTAAAGGCCAATGCCTCTATTGATTGGACGATTAAAGAGAGCATCAAGGCGAAACTTAAAGTCATCGTAAAAAGGACGTTGAGGCAATTCGGCTATCCGCCGGATATGCAGAAGCTGGCCACCGAGACGGTGCTTAAGCAGGCAGAGATGTTGGCGAATGCGTTGACACGGAAAACGGAAAAGGGCTAACAAGTTGGCCTTTTTGCCGGACAAGCCCAGTGGGTTGGCCGTTGGCACATCCGCTTCGCCTCTCTCCCTACACCACCCGATTACGCACCTCCCCCGCGAGAAACGCCCGCACATTCGCCGCAATCTCCTCCAGCAGACGCTGGCGCGAGGGCTGCCCCGCCCAAGCGACATGCGGAGTCAACAGCAAATTGGGCAGATCTGGAGCGAGCAGCGGATTCCCCTCACGCGGCGGCTCATTGCTCAACACATCAACCGCCGCCCCACCGATCACCCCCCGGCGCAACGCATCGGCAAGCGCCTGCTCATCGACAATCCCGCCGCGTGCGGTATTCATCAGCAGCGCATCGCGCCGCATCAGCGCCAACTCCGCCGCACCGATCAAATGGTGGGTCTCCGCTGTCAACGGACAGTGGAGCGACAACACATCGACTTGCGGCAACAGCTCATGCAGCGCAATCCGCCCCGGCTGCGCCGCCCCCCCAGGACGCTGGGCCAGCAGCAGCTCCATTCCAAACGCCTCGGCGACGCGCCCCACCGCCTGCCCCAACGTGCCGTAGCCGACAATCCCCAACCGCTTCCCCGGAAGCTCCTGGGTCGGATAGTCGAGCAAACAGAACGGCTCCGCCCGCTGCCACGCCCCATCACGCACCGCCGCCCGCGACTCATCCAGACGACAAAACCAGGTCAGCAGCAGCGCAAAAAGATGCTGCACCACCGACGGCGTTGAGTAACCGGCAACATGGGTCACCGGGATCCCCAGCGCCCGCGCCGCCTCCAGATCGACATTATTGGTCCCGGTCGCCGCAATGCAGATCAACCGCAGGTTGCGGCACTGCTCCAGCGTCGAGCGCTCCAGCAGCACCTTATTGCTCACCACCAGCTCGGCATCACCCACCCGCTCCAGGGTTTCGCTCGGCAAGGTGCGGTCAAAATAGCGCCAATCGCTTGCCACCGCGTGCAGCGCTTGAAAATCGAGATCACCACCATCGACCGTGGCGCGATCCAAAAAGACCGCTTTCTTAAAGAAGGGAATAGCGTTCACTGGATACGATCCCTTGCGTTCAAATAGGCCAGCTCCGAAAGCGCACTCCACTTGCGTGCGTGTGCCATAAACTCCTGATACGATTGGTAGATCCGACCACTTAGCGGATCCTTCGCGCCGAGATCGGCGACCACCTCAGCGGAGAGTCGGCGCAGATGCTGCAGCACCGCATCGGGATAGCGTCGAAGTTCAACCTGATGCTCATTGAGCAGAGTCTCCAGCGCCAGCGGATTGCGAGCGGTATACTCACTTAACAACTCCTGATTGACCACCTTGCAGCTATTCAGTACAATCGACTGCAAATCGGCGGGGAGCGCCTCCAGCGCCGCCCGGTTAATCAACGCCTCAACCACCGTCCCCGGCTCATGAAACCCTGGATAGTAATAATACTTCGCAGCGCGATAGATCCCAAACGCAAGATCGTTATACGGCCCGACCCACTCCGCCGCATCAATCACACCCGTCTGCAACGAAGTAAACAGCTCCGCCCCCGGCAGATTAACCGGCACCCCCCCGGCACGCCGCAGCACCTCCCCGCCGAGACCGGGAATGCGCATCTTTAACCCCTGAAGATCCTCAATCTGCCGAATCTCCTTGTTAAACCAGCCTCCCATCTGCACCCCGGTATTGCCCGCGATCATCGGCACAATGCCAAACGGCTGGTAGAGTTCACGCCACAGCTCCATGCCGCCACCGTGCAAAATCCAGCTCGTCATCTCCTGCGCAGTCAGGCCAAACGGCACCGTTGAAAAAAACTGCCCGGTTTCGGTTTTACTTCGCCAATAATAGGCAGAACCGTGGCCCATCTGCGCCGTTCCCCGCGCCACCGCATCAAACACCTCAAACGCCGGCACCAGCTCCCCGGCACCCAGCACCTCAATCGTCAAGCGTCCGCCGCTCATCTCCGCCACCAGCTCCGCCAGCCGCTCGGCAGCGGTACCCAGCCCCGGAAACCCCTTCGGCCAAGTTGTCACCATCCGCCAGCGGTAGCGCTGCGTAGGTTTGCCAACCGGCAGCGCCCCCGGCTCCGCGCACTCCTGCTCCTTACAGCCGCTCAACCCCCCAGCGGCAAGCGCCGCCACCCCCGCTGTTTTGATAAAATCCCGTCGCTGCATACTCTTTTCCTCCGGTAAATGGCCAACGAAAAGCGAGAGTATAGCCGATTTTCGTAATCGGCTAACAGAGAACCGCGCCTCTTTCCGTCTCTCTCCTCCGGTGCGACTCAACATGACGCGCCGGTCCTTTTCCTAGGCCACAAGTAACTAAGGTTTCAGCAGGGCCAGCACCTCATCGGCTGCCCGCTGACCGCTCTCCACCGCACCGTTCATAAAACCATTGAACGCCTCACTGCAGTGCTCTCCGGCGAAAAAAAGTGTGCCGACCGATCGGCCTGCCTCTTTTTTGAGGGTCGTCATCTGCCCCGGTCTATAGCAGCTATAGCTCCCCTGCGAGTAGGCCCAAGTCGGCCAGCTCCAGAAAACATAGCGACCGGTATACGCGCTGGAGAGTCCGGGAAAGAGAGTCTCCAGATCATGCAGCATCGGTTGCAGAGTAGGGTGAAACTGCTCCAGTACGGTAAAGCTCTCATCCCCGCCAAAGAAAAAGGTCAGGCCGCCGCCAGGTGCCGTTTGAAACGGTGTACTGTCCCAGCAGTATTGCCAGGGCTTATCGCTTAACACGTCGCCATAGTACCCTCTCTTCCGCCAAATTTTCTCCTGAAACCCGGCGGCGATCTTGGCATGGTTGCCGTACCCTAGCTCCTCAATGGCTTTGCGTTTTGGGGCAGGCAGTGCCACCTGTAGATCGACATGGCGCAGTACCGAAAAGGGGAGTGCCAGGATCACGATATCGGCCTTCACCTCCTTACCCCCGCTAAAAGTGAGCAGGTAGCCGCTTCCCGCCGAACGTATCGCCTGCAACGCATGGTAGGGGTGGATCTGGCTATCCAACTGCGCAGCTAAAGCATCGGGCAGGCGCTGCGCCCCCCCTTTCACCAGATAGCGCTCATCGTGCAGGTCAAACATCGTGGTTTCACCATCGTGAACCGGTGCAAGCTGAACAATGAAGGTGAGCGCCGACTGCTCTTCACTGGCTAGCCCCATCTCTGCTTTAAACAGCGTAGAGAGGTAGTCGCGCACCCAGCCGGTAATGCCGATCTGGGTCATGTAGTCGCTGATGGAGAGCTGATCGAGCCGTGTTGCCTCCGCCGGATCGCTGCGGTACGCCTGGTAATCCTTGGTAATTCTTGGAACAAATGGCGTAACCGCTTCGATAATCTCCTCATCGCTGTAGCGCTCTCCATTGAACCAGTAGATCTGCTCTGCTAGGTCATCCGGGTCTTCTTCAAGGTCGAGAAGCTCCACCTCCAGCTCCTCGGCAAGGGTCAGGAGTTGGGTATGGTCGGAGTTGATGAACGAACCGCCAAGATCACTGGTCAGGCCTCTCCCGATAGCGTGTTCAACGGTATAAACCCGCCCGCCAGTGCGCCCGGTGGCTTCGTAAATTGCTGCCTGTATACCAGCCTTTTTGAGTTGGTATGCCGCACTCAGGCCAGCGAGACCGGCCCCCACAATGGCGACTTTCGGGGTGCCGTGGCTAGCCGCATAGAGCGGCACTCCACTCCAAAGTGCGGTCGTACCGATCGCTGCAAACTGGAGAAATCTCCTTCGGCTCTGGTCTGTGACTGCACGATTTGGGTGGTACGGTGAAGAGGCTGCTGCCCGCTGTAGTAACCGTTTGAACGATGCAAAAGTGGGTGTCCGAGGCGTATGGATGTGACGTTTCATGTTTTCCTCCATCTTGATGGTACTTTGAAGAGAGGAGTCGCCCTCCACAGTCTATCGATGCGGTTGGCCTCTCCACGGGTAACCGTCGGTCTTTACCCCAATAATACAGCAGTAGGCTGAAAGCGTAGACCCAAGGTGCAACCGCTACTAGGATACCCGTTTTTTCTCTAGTAGAGAGCAGCAGAGCAGCAGACGATGCTGCGCAGTCGTGTCTATAGTACCGAAATCTTCCCCTATTGTGTATATGCATCTCTCCTCTGTTCTCTCTCCTCTCTCCTCTCCTCTCCTCTGTCCTCCGTCCTCCGTCCTCTGTATAATAGCCACCATGCAAGACGATCTATCTGACATTCTCAATGGACTTAATGACGCACAGCGCCAAGCGGTGACTTTACCGCCGGGCGGTGCGTTAATTCTCGCTGGCGCGGGCAGTGGCAAGACCCGGGTGCTGGTGCATCGCATCGCCTGGTTGATTGGGGTCGAAGGGGCCTCGGAGTGGAACATCCTCGCCGTCACCTTTACCAATAAAGCGGCACGCGAACTGCGCCAGCGCATCGAACCGCTGCTTGGGAGGGCGCTAGGCGGGATGTGGGTCGGCACTTTTCACGGTCTCACCCACCGCTTTTTGCGCTACCACGGGCAAGAGGCCCGGCTACCGCAAAACTTTCAGGTGATGGACTCCGAAGATCAGCAGCGGTTGATCAAACGCCTGCTGCGCACCCTGGAGCTGGATGAGACCCGCTGGCCCGTGCGTCAGATTCAGGGATTTATTAACGCCCGCAAAGATCGCGGCGAGCGGGCGCGACATCTCGACCCCGGACACGACCGCTTTCAGCAGACCATGGTCCAGATCTACCAAGAGTACGAAGCGGCCTGCGAGCGCGGCGGCATGGTCGATTTTGGCGAACTGCTGCTGCGCACCCACGAACTGCTGCGCGACAACCCCGAGCTACTCCATCACTACCAGCAGCGCTTTACCCACCTGCTGGTCGATGAGTTTCAAGATACCAACGAAATTCAATACGCCTGGCTTCGCCTCCTCGCCGGAGCGCAGAACCGCATCTTCGCCGTCGGCGACGACGACCAGTCGATCTACGGCTGGCGCGGCGCTCGCATCGAAAACATTCGCGACCTGCAACGCCACCACCCCACCATGCCGCTCATTCGGTTGGAGCAGAACTACCGCTCCACCGCCACCATCCTGGAAGCGGCCAACTGCCTGATCGCCCACAACCCCTCGCGCCTGGGGAAAAACCTCTGGACTGACGGCAGCAAGGGCGAGCCGATCCAGCTCTACACCGCCTTTGACGAAATCGACGAGGCCCGCTTCGTCGTCGAACAGATCGCCGAACAGGTCGAAAACGGCAAACGGCGCAGTGATGCCGCCATTCTCTACCGCTCCAACGCCCAGTCCCGCCAGTTTGAAGAGCAGTTGATGCAGCGCTCCATCCCCTACCGGGTCTACGGCGGCCTGCGCTTCTTTGAACGGGCTGAAATTCGCGATGCCCTCGCCTACCTCCGCCTCCTCTGCAACCGCAACGACGACGGAGCCTTTGAACGGGCCGTCAACCATCCACCACGCGGCATCGGCAACCGCACCCTGGAGCAGCTTCGCAGTAGCGCCCGCAGCGCGGGGCTATCGCTCTGGCGGGCGGGAGAGACCCTGCTCGCCAACGGCACCCTCAGCAAACGGGCCGCTAACGCCCTGCAAGGCTTTTTCACCCTCATCAACGAGGCGCAACAGAGCAGCGCCCAACTTTCCCCAGGTCAACAGGTTGAGCAGCTCATTAACGCCAGCGGACTGCGCGACCACTTCCGCAACAGCAAAGATGGCAAAGCGGAAGATCGCTTGGAAAACCTCGCCGAACTGATTGGTGCCGTGCAGCAATTTACCCAAGAAGCGGAAGAGGAAGAACCGCTCCCCAACTTCCTCGCCCACGCCGCGCTAGAAGCGGGCGAAGGGCAGGGCGACCCGGAACAGGAGTGCGTTCAACTGATGACCCTGCACAGCGCCAAAGGGCTAGAGTTTCCCCTGGTCTTCATCACCGGCCTGGAGGAGGGACTCTTTCCCAGCGGCCAAGCCACCGAGGAGGAGGGGCGACTGGAAGAGGAGCGCCGCCTCTGCTACGTCGGCATGACCCGAGCGATGGAGCAGCTCTACCTCACCCACGCCGAACTCCGCCGCCTCTGGGGGCGGGAGAATCACGCTCTGCCCTCCCGCTTTTTGCGTGAAATCCCCCCGCAACTGCTTCACGTCATCCGCAGTGGTCCCCGCTTCTCCCCCTCCGGCTACCGCCGCCCACCCCCCACCCCCCCCCC
>SLIM01000058.1 GCA_007135625.1 Gammaproteobacteria bacterium | reverse complement strand
GAGCCTAGAACCTAGAACCTAGAGCCTAGAACCTAGAACCTAGAACCTAGAGCCTAGAGCCTAGAACCTAGAGCCTAGAACCTAGAGCCTAGAGCCTAGAACCGAAAAAACCCTAGAACCGAAAAATCCACCACACGGAGTCTACCCACCATGTCCCGAGTTTATAACTTTAGCGCCGGTCCCGCAGCACTCCCGGAGGAGGTACTGCAACAGGCACAACGCGAACTGACCGACTGGAACGGCAGCGGCATGTCGGTCATGGAGATGAGCCATCGCGGCAAAGAGTTTATGGCCATCGCCGCCCAAGCCGAAGCCGACCTGCGCGAACTCCTAGCGATCCCCGAGAACTACAAAGTACTGTTCTTGCAAGGGGGAGCCTCCAGCCAGTTTGCTGCGGTACCGCTCAACCTGCTACGCGGCAAAGAGAGTGCCGACTACATCAAAAACGGCTCCTGGTCAAAAAAGGCGGTACAAGAGGCCGCCCGCTACTGCAACGTCAACCTGGTCGCCGAAGGGAGCATGTGCGCCCCCGAGCAGTCTGAACTGCAATGTAGCCGCGATGCTGCCTACCTTCACTACACCCCCAACGAGACCATTGAAGGGGTAGAGTTTCCCTATATTCCAGAAAGTGATGTCCCACTAGTCGGCGACTTCTCCTCCACCCTGCTCTCACGCCCCCTTGATATCAGCCGCTACGGCCTGATCTACGCTGGCGCCCAAAAGAACGTCGGCCCCGCTGGCCTGACCCTGGTGATCATTCGCGAAGACCTCATCGGCCAGCCACTCGCGCACACCCCCACCATGCTCGACTACGCCACCCACGTCAGCAACGAGTCGATGTACAACACCCCCCCCACCTACGCCTGGTACCTTGCCGGACTAGTCTTCCAGTGGCTCAAGCGCAACGGCGGACTATCGGCCATGGCGGAGATCAACCAGCGCAAAGCGGCCAAACTCTATGCCGCGATTGACGGCTCCGACTTCTACCATAACCCGGTTATCCCACGGGATCGCTCCTGGATGAACGTCCCCTTTACCCTCGCCGATGCCAACCTCGACAGCGACTTCCTCGCCGAAGCCAAGGCCGCCGGTCTGGTTACCCTCAAAGGCCACCGCTCAGTCGGCGGAATGCGGGCTAGCATCTACAACGCCATGCCCGAAGCCGGAGTCGATGCCCTAATCGCCGTAATGACCGACTTTGAGAAACGGCGAGGATAAGCGAGAACCTAGACGAGTGAGGAGAGACCCAGACAGGAGTGGCATTCGCTCGCGCTCACTCCTGTCGCTCTCACTCCTGCTGATCAGGAAGGATGATATGCAGTTCGAGTCTGCCGCATTGGCAGAAGTAGCATCTGCTCGTACTCACTCCTGCTGATCGGGAAGGATGATATTCAGTTCAAGAATCTCCTGATTTCCTTCCTGCTCTAAGGCGACGGTGATTGCGTCGTCATCGACATGGACATATTTACGCACCACCTGAAGCAGCTCCTCCTGCATCTGGCGCAGGTAGGAGGGGCGGTTACGGGCGGCGCGTTCGTGGGCCACCAAGATCTGGAGGCGTTCTTTGGCAACGGCGGCAGTACCCTTCTTCTGGCGGCCACGAAAGTAGTCAAGTAAACTGGTACTCATGGTGCCTAACCTCCAAACAGCCGGTTGAGCAGGCCTTTCTTGTTGACCTCAAGGAAACGGTGGGGAACCTCTTCGCCGAGATAACGGGCGACGATGTCCATGTAAGCCTGCCCCGCCTCGCTCTGTTGGTTGAGAATCACCGGGGTACCGCTATTGGAGGCGTTGAGTACCGCCTCCGACTCGGGGATAACGCCAAGCAGATCGAGGGCGAGGATCTCCTGAACATCATTAACACTGAGCATTTCGCCATTCTGCACCCGCTGCGGATTGTAGCGGGTGAGCAGGAGATATTCGCGAACCGGATCCTGCTCATTCTCTGCGCGGCGGGATTTGCTAGCGAGAATCCCGAGCATACGGTCGGAATCACGCACCGAGGAGACTTCGGGATTAGTAACCACGACCGCATCATCGGCATAGTACATCGCCATATAGGCCCCATGCTCGATGCCGGCGGGGGAGTCGCAGAGAATATAGTCGAAGTGTTCAGAGAGCTCCTGAATCACCGTACCGACCCCCTCTTTGGTGAGCGCCTCCTTCTCCTTGGTCTGTGAAGCAGGAAGAATATAGAGGTCTTCACAGCGCTTGTCGCGGATCAGAGCCTGCTTAAGCTTTGCCTCTCCGTTAATGACGTTAATAAAATCATAGACCACCCGCCGCTCGCACCCCATGATCAGATCCAGGTTGCGCAGCCCGACATCAAAGTCGATCACTACGGTGCGGTTACCGCGTAGGGCCAGTCCCATGCCAATGGCGGCAGCAGTGGTAGTCTTCCCGACCCCTCCTTTGCCCGATGTAATGACGATAATTTTTGCCAATGTTCTATTCCTCGTTACTGTACCGTTATCTTGTGCCGCAGAAGGGATGGCTAAACGCAACCGCCGTTCGCACCCAAACTCATGCGGGTAGCGGTTGGATGTAGAGGTGATCCCGCTCCAGATAAAAATGCACGGACTGTCCAACCATTTTTGGCGGATAGTCATCAATGAGCATATAGCGCCCGGCGATGGAGACCAGCTCGGCCTGTAGCGAGCTACAGAAGACGCGGGCGCTACGATCCCCCTTGACCCCGGCCAGTACCCGACCGCGCAGGGCGCTGTAGGTATGGATATGGCCATCGGCCATCAGTTCAGCCCCGGAGCTGACCGGAGCGAGAACGACGAGATCCCCCCCGGCGGCGTAGACCCGCTGTCCAGAGCGTACCGGACGGGTCACCACCACGGTGCTGCTCGCCGGAGTAGACTCGGCCTCTCCGGCAGCCGTCGCTTCCGGCGGCGCACCCTCAACCGCTGTCGGAGCGCTCCTGGTGCGCTTCGGCCTGGCTCCCTCGCCCAGTATCGCCAGCTCCGTGAGGGTAGCGCTATGCTGCTCTTCGGGAGTACCGCCGCGCAGCCCGATGGGGATAATCCCGCGCCCGCGCAGCATCCCCACCAGCAGGGGAAACTCAACCATTTGGTGATTGGTATCCAGTCGCGAGAGGTCAATCACCAGCGGAGCATTGCGAAAAAAGTCGGGGGCCTGCTCCAGGCGCTGCTCCAGCAATGCCTCGACCGCATCCAAATCGGTGGAGAGCAGGTAGAGGGTCGGGAAACTGAAACTGTCGGCCTTTAGGTCAAAGGCATGTGGGTTCGTCGCCATGGCTATCCGTCGCACAAAACACAAGAGGGTGGGTATTCTACACCAAAAGGGTTTGGTTTACGATGGCCTTGTTTACGTTTTAGCATTTTTCTTTTTCTTTTTCTGGTATAGGCCCGTGCGGTGAGAAGCGTACTCTTTCCGTCTCTTTCCGTTAGAGCAGACGCTGCAAAGCGGCGGTAAGCTGCTGTAGCCGCTCTGTTGCCGTGTGCGGGGTCGCTGCCCCACAATCGGCCAGCAGTTGACTTCCCTGTCGGCACAGCTCGGTGAGCTGGTCGCGTGCCAGGATCTCCACCACCGCAGCGACCTCCTCGGCACTAGCGGAGAGCAGGGTAGCGGCCAGTTCAGCGGGCTGAATCGGGGAGTCGGGGGAGAGCAGATCGGCCACCAACTGCTGCTCACAGAGGGCAAAGTGGGCGCTACGTGCCGCCTCCTCTTGCTCCAGCTCGGCGAGGGCGAGTGGATCATCCTGCGCCCCCTTGCGCACCGCAGCCATAATCGGGGCAAGCAGTCGGCGAATCGCCTGCTTGGTCTCCTGCTGCTCATCGGCCAGCCCGCAGCACTCCTCATAGCAGCGATCCAGCTCCTGCTTAAGGGCGAGAATGACCTCACTGCCCTCGTTCGCTTGGAGGGTTGCGGCGCGTAGCACCAACTCGCGGAAGCGTGGAATAAAGGCGACAATCTCTTCATGGTCAAGTTTTTGAGCGCTCTCCAACTGCTCCGGGGTGGGAGTACGCTCAGCCTCGGGGAAGAGTGGATTATTCCGCTTGCGCAGCAAGTGGCGCTCATACCGACCGGGAAATTCGCTACATCGTAAGCCCATTTTCTGCCCTATGATCCTGCTTAAAAATGAAAAGATTTGTAATGTATTACATAATACCCGAAGGGTGAGAAGCGTACACGCGAAGGTATCGCAGGTGGCACTGCGAGTACCCTCCGGGTCTCACCTCGGCCCTCTCTCCTCTGCTGACAACCGACAACCGACGAACGACTACAGAATAAAGCGGCTGAGATCTTCGTTGGCAGCCAGCTCGTTGAGGTTTTTTTCGACATAGGCGCGGTCAATAATCACCTCGCTACCAGGGAGTTCGGTGGCACTAAAGGAGACCTCCTCAAGGAGCCGCTCAAGTACCGTGTGAAGCCGTCGCGCTCCAATGTTTTCGGTCGATTCGTTGACCTGAAAAGCGATTTCAGCGATTCGCTGCACCCCGTCTTCGGTGAAGCGCAGGGTCACCCCTTCGGTGGCGAGCAGGGCTTGGTACTGTTCGGTAAGGGAGGCATCGGGTTCGGTCAGGATGCGTACAAACTCTTCACTACGCAAGGCATCGAGTTCAACCCGAATCGGCAGCCGTCCTTGCAGCTCCGGGATCAGGTCGGAGGGCTTGGAGAGGTGAAACGCCCCGGAGGTGATAAAGAGGATATGGTCGGTGCGTACCATGCCGTGTTTGGTGGAGACGGTACACCCCTCAACCAGCGGTAGCAGGTCGCGCTGCACCCCTTCGCGTGAGACATCGGGACCGCCATACTCAGAGCGGCTGGCGACCTTATCGAGTTCGTCGATAAAGACAATGCCGTTCTGTTCCACCATCTCCAGCGCCCGCAGCTTCAGATCCTCCTCATTGACCCGCTTCGCCGCCTCTTCGTCACGCAGCAGCTTGAGCGCATCCTTAATCCGCAGTTTGCGCTTTTTACTACGCTGGTTGCCGAGATTCTGAAACAGCCCTTGCAGTTGGTTGGTCATCTCCTCCATGCCGGGGGGGGCCATGATCTCGACTCCGAAGCTGGGCGTGGAAATCTCCATCTCGATCTCCTTCTCATCCAACTGGCCATCCCGCAGGCGTTGACGAAACTTGTCGCGGGTAGCGGAGTCGTCGCGAGAGGGGGGCGGTTGCGCCGCCTCCTCCTCCCAACTGCTAGGGGTGGTACGCGGACGCGGGAGCAGCACATCGAGTACCCGCTCCTCGGCGGCGAGGGCCGCCGGTTCGGCGACCTTGATCATCTCCTCTTCGCGTACCATTTTAACGGCGGAGTCGGTGAGGTCGCGAATAATCGACTCGACATCACGCCCGACATACCCCACTTCGGTAAACTTGGTCGCCTCCACTTTAATAAAGGGGGCGTTGGCGAGGCGGGCGAGGCGGCGGGCAATCTCGGTCTTACCGACCCCGGTAGGGCCGATCATCAAGATATTTTTGGGGGTGATCTCATTGCGCAGGGCATCGGGTACCTGGGAACGCCGCCAACGGTTGCGCAGGGCGATGGCAACCGCACGCTTGGCGGCAGATTGGCCGATAATGTGCTTGTCCAGCTCCCTAACGATCTCTTGTGGGGTAATGGTCGACATGGCTACAGGCTTCTCATCCTTTTCCTTTACGGCTTCGTGGCCGCCCGCTGACGGGCGGGGTATTCGGGTCGCTGGAATGACCACGCGGCACAGCATGGCCGGTGGCGACGGCGAGGCTTAGTCCGCCTCTGGCTCCGTTGCTAACTCCTCAATGACCAGGTTGTGGTTGGTATAGACGCAGATATCGGCAGCAATCCCCAACCCCTTTTCGACAATTTCGCGGGCGCTAAGGTCGCTGTTCTCCAGCAGGGCGCGGGCCGCAGCCTGGGCGAAGGGTCCGCCGGAGCCGATGGCCATGAGGTCATGTTCCGGTTCAATGACATCACCCGTGCCAGAAATAATCAGCGAAGCGCAGTGGTCGGCGACGCAGAGCAGCGCCTCCAGGCGGCGCAACATGCGATCCGTGCGCCAATCTTTAGCCAGCTCGACGGCAGCGCGGGTGAGCTGCCCCTGATGCTTCTCCAGCTTCCCCTCAAAGCGCTCAAAGAGAGTAAAGGCATCGGCGGTGGCCCCGGCAAAACCGGCTAATACATTGTTTTTGTAGAGGCGGCGCACCTTGCGGGCGTTGCCCTTAAGGACGGTATTGCCCATACTGACCTGGCCGTCACCGCCAATCACGACTCGCCCACCTCGGCGTACCGAGAGAATTGTTGTACCTCGAAAGGCTTCCATAATGGTTTCATCCTTTAGCGCAAAGCATTGGAGACTCTCCCCGCAATTGGTGGTTACTGGGAGCGTTTACAAGTCTTATCGATTGACCCGCTCGCACCCCTTTCGCAAAAAAGGGCGCTTACGCGCCCTTTTTCCCCTAACGGGTCGGCGGTGCGATTAGTTGACCTTGGGGGCCAGCTCACCCTTTTCGTAGCGCTGGAACATGCTCTCTAGCGAGGTCGGCTTGATCTTGTCGGCCATGCCGGCGCAGCCGAAGGCTTCGTAGCGGGCTTTGCAGATCCCGCTCATCGCCTTGGTCGCCTCTTTCAGGAACTTGCGTGGATCGAAGTTGGCCTTGTTGTCGTTAAGATGGCGACGGATCGAACCGGTGGAGGCCATGCGCAGGTCGGTGTCGATGTTGACCTTGCGCACGCCGGACTTGATCCCTTCGACGATCTCTTCAACCGGAACCCCGTAGGTCTGGCCCATATCACCACCGTAGTTGTTGATGATCTGCAACCAATCTTGCGGGACGGAGGAGGAGCCGTGCATGACCAGGTGGACGCTGGGAATGCGCTGGTGGATCTCTTTGACCCGGTCGATACGCAGGATCTTGCCGGTCGGCTCCTGGGTAAACTTGTAGGCTCCGTGGGAGGTGCCGATGGCGATGGCGAGAGCATCGACCCCGGTCTTCTTCACGAAGTCGGCAGCCTCATCGGGATCGGTGAGGAGCTTATCCATATCGAGCTTGCCTTCCGCCCCATGGCCATCCTCTTCGCCCATCATTCCGGTCTCTAGCGAGCCGAGGCAGCCGAGTTCGCCCTCTACCGAGACTCCGCAGGCGTGGGCCATGGCCACCACCTGCTGGGTCACTTCGACGTTGTACTCGTAGCTGGAAGGGGTCTTGCCGTCGCTCATCAGTGAGCCGTCCATCATTACCGAACTGAAGCCGGACTGAATCGAGCGGGCGCAGATCGCCGGGGAGGCCCCGTGATCCTGGTGCATACAGATCGGAATGTGGGGGTACTGCTCAATCGCGGCAAGAATCAGGTGGCGCAGGAACGGTTCGCCAGCGTAGGAGCGAGCGCCAGCGGAGCCTTGCAGGATCACCGGGCTATTGACCGCATCGGCGGCCTGCATGATCGCTTGGACTTGCTCCATGTTGTTTACGTTAAAGGCGGGCAGGCCATAGCCGTGTTCGGCGGCATGGTCCAGCAACTGTCGCAGAGAGATAAGAGCCATAGTGTTCTCCTTTCGTAGGAACTCAAGGGGTCACGGCCAGGATTGGCCTACGGTCAACAATGTCGCGGGATACGTTAGCGAAGTTAATCCTCTAACGGAATCACATGTTCACCCACGCGCATAATCTTCATAATATTGGTCTGTCCTTCCACCCCGGTCTGGTCGCCCTTGGTGATAATCACCAGGTCGCCCTTGCGCACCGCACCACGGCGCAGCAGCTCATCCACCACCTCTTCATTCACCTTGTGAATATCGGTAGAGGCGACATCAAAGCTGACCGGATAGACCCCGCGAAACAGCGTTACCCGGCGACGGGTCGTAACGTGGCGGGTCATCGCATAGATCGGAATCCCGGAGCTGATACGCGACATCCATTTGACGGTGGAGCCGGTTTCGGTGAGTGCGGCGATAGCGGTGACACCGAGGTGGTTGGCGGTGTACATGGCGGCCATCGCAATCGCCTCATCGACCCGCCCGAAGACCGAGTTGAGGCGGTGGTGTGACTTGCGCACTTTGGAGTACTTCTCCGCCTCGTGGCAGATGCGCCCCATCGACTCAACCGCTTTCGCCGGGTACCTGCCCGCTGCGGTCTCGGCGGAGAGCATCACCACGTCGGTGCCGTCGATCACCGCGTTGGCGACATCGAAGACCTCGGCGCGGGTCGGAATCGGGTTGGTAATCATCGACTCCATCATCTGGGTGGCAGTAATGACTACGCAATTTTTACGTCGTGAGACCTTGATAATGTTCTTTTGCACGGCGGGAAGTTCGGCATCACCGATCTCCACCCCGAGATCGCCACGGGCAACCATAATGGCATCCGAGGCATCAATAATATCATCTAAATTGGTGAGTGCTTCGGCGCGTTCAATTTTGGCGACAATTCCCCCACTACCGCCCGCCGCACTTAACAGCGCACGCGCCTCGGTAACATCGCTCCCCTTGCAGACGAAAGAGACCGCGAGGTAGTCAACCTCCATCTCGGCGGCAAAGAGAATATCGGCACGGTCTTTATCGGTCAGTGCCGGGGCAGAGAGTCCACCTCCCTGCTTATTGATCCCTTTGTTATTCGAGAGCGGGCCACCGACCAGTACCTTGCAGCGAACTTCGCCACCCTCGACCTCTTCGACCCGGAGCTGAATCGCTCCGTCGTTCACCAGCAGCACATCGCCGCGAGCGACATCGTGAACCAGTTCGGGGAAGGTGAGGCCGACCCGTTCGCGGTCGCCCGCATCAAGTGGGCAGTTGGCATCCAGGATGAAGCGCTCACCATCCCCCAGCTCAACCGGACCATCGCGAAAGCGTCCAGTGCGAATCTTCGGGCCTTGCAGATCCATCAGTACCCCGACTTGGCGACCGCTAGCTCTAGCGCGATCCCGTACCATCTCGACCCGTTTGCGATGCTCTTCGTGGGAGCCGTGGGAGAAGTTGACCCGCACCACATCGACACCGGCGGCGATGAGGTTGTCGAGAACCCGTTGGTCATCGGTGGCAGGGCCGAGAGTGGCGAGAATCTTGGTACGTCGTAACATAGTCTTCCTAGTCGAGTAGCGCAGTAGATGAAACCGTATCGGAACCCCGTCGAGCCGCGTCGTTGGGGTTCCGCTTGGCAGTGGGGGAAAGGTTTAGGCCGGGTTGGCCGCTCGCTCTTCCAGCATGGCTACGGCGGGAAGGGTTTTGCCCTCCAGGTACTCCAGAAAAGCGCCACCAGCGGTGGAGATGTAGGAGACCTTGTCGTAGAGGTCATATTTTTGGATCGCGGCGATGGTATCACCACCTCCAGCCAGCGAGAAGCCGTTGGCGTTGGCAATCGCCAGCGAAACGGTCTTGGTCCCCTCGCCGAACTGGTCAAACTCAAAGACTCCAACCGGGCCGTTCCAGACAATGGTACCCGCCTGGGCGATGATCTCAGCCAGCACTTGGGCGGAGTCAGGGCCGATGTCAAAGATCATATCGTCATCGGCTACCGCATCGGCGCTCTTTAGGGTCGCTTCGGCATCTTCGGCAAACGCCTTGCCGCACACCACATCGGTGGCAATCGGGATAGTGGCACCGCGTGCCTCCATCTTCGCAATCAGCGTCTGCGCCGTGGGGATTAGGTCATGCTCACAGAGCGACTTGCCGACATTCTTGCCGGTAGCGGCGAGAAAGGTGTTGGCAATGCCGCCACCGACCACCAGTTGATCGACCTTCTCAGAGAGGGCTTCGAGAACGGTGAGCTTGGTCGAAACCTTGGAGCCGCCCACAATCGCGACCATCGGACGGGCCGGGTTAGCGAGCGCCTTGGCGAGGGCATCGAGCTCTTCGGCCAGCAGCAACCCGGCACAGGCGGTAGGGGCAAACTTACCCGCACCGTGGGTCGAGGCCTGGGCGCGGTGAGCAGTGCCGAAGGCATCCATAACGAAGATATCACACAGCGCGGCGTACTTTTTGGCCAGCTCCTCGTTATCTTTCTTTTCTCCCTTATTGAAGCGGACATTCTCCAGCAGCACCACTTCACCTGCGGCCATTTCAAAACCGCCGTCGAGATACTCCTTGATCAGGCGTACCTCTTTACCCAGCTTTTCGCCCATGTTAGCGGCAATCGGGGCCATGGAGTTTTCGTCGTCGTAGATCCCCTCTTCGGGGCGGCCACGGTGCGACATCACCATCACCTTGGCCCCCGCCTTGGCGCAGTGTTCAATCGTCGGCATTGAGGCAGCAATGCGGGCATCACTGGTCACTTTACCCTCTTTAACCGGGACATTGAGATCGGCCCGAATCAACACCCGCTTACCAGCCAGATCGAGGTCGGTGAGCTTAATAAAAGACATAACTTGTACACTCCTGCAATGAAGAGAGATTCGAGATTCGAGGCGCGAGGCGCGAGGCGCGAGATGCGAGGCGCGAGATGCGAGGCGCGAGATTCGAGGCGCGAGGCGCGAGGCGCGAGGCGCGAGATGCGAGGCGCTAGCACCTCGCGTCTCGAACCTAGCACCTCGAACCTGGCACCTCGAACCTAGCACCTCGAACCTAGTACCT
>SLIM01000179.1 GCA_007135625.1 Gammaproteobacteria bacterium | reverse complement strand
GTGCATGGTCGAGGGGTAACCCGCCTGATCGAGCAGGTTCTGCTGACCTTGCCGCACGCTGAACCGCAGGGGGAAGAGGAGGAGGGGCGGATTCGGGTCGCTGTGGTGGGTCGCCCCAATGTTGGCAAATCGACCCTCGTGAACCGCATTCTCGGTGAGGAGCGGGTCATCGCCTGCGACCAACCGGGGACTACCCGCGACAGTATTTTTATCCCCTTCGAGCGTGACGAGCAGCGCTACACCCTAATCGACACTGCCGGGGTACGGCGGCGTGCCAAAGTCACCGAAACGGTTGAGCGCTTTAGCATTATTAAGACCATGCAGGCGATTAACGATGCCAACGTCGTGCTGCTGCTGCTCAACGCCCACGAGGGGGTGAGTGAACAGGATGCTACCCTCGCCGGGCATGTCGTCGAGAGCGGGCGAGCGGTGATCCTGCTGATTAACAAATGGGATGGTGTCAATGAGGAGCAGCGCACCCTCGTTAAACGTGAAATCGAACGCCGCCTCTTTTTCCTCGACTTCGCTGCACAGCGCTTTATCTCCGCTCTCCACGGCAGCGGTGTCGGGACTCTCTATCCGCTGATTCAGCAGGTTTACGCCCACGCCACCGTGAAGCTGGTGACTCACGAACTGACGACGATTCTGGAGCAGGCGGTGCAAGAGCATCAGCCACCACTGGTCCACGGTCGCCGGATTAAACTGCGCTATGCCCACCAGGGAGGGCGCAACCCCCCGCTGATCGTGATTCACGGCAGCCAGACCGAAGCCCTCCCCAACGCCTACCAGCGCTACCTCATCAACCGCTTTCGCAAAGCACTGCGCCTCACCGGTACCCCCCTGCGCCTGGAGCTGAAATCGGGTGATAATCCCTATAAGCATAAGAAAAACACCCTGTCTGATCGCCAAATTCGCAAGCGTCAACGCCTTAAGCGCTTTGTTAGTCGGAAGGGGTAGGTTTTTTTAAAGGCTAGGGATTGAATCGGATCGGTAAGGGCTGGATGGTGACCACTCCTTAGGTTCCGGTTATGGTGGGTGTTGTGATGAGTCGAACCGCACGCCAAACAGGAGCTAGATCTATGCGATTAAAGAGTTTATTACTGATTGGGTTACTGCTGCTCTTCTACACCACCGCGTGCAGTCAACCCCTCGAATCGTCCGATTCCCGCTTTCACCTAGAGGTACTCACTGACCAGCTTGAACACCCCTGGGCGCTCGCTTTTCTGCCCGATGGTGAGGTATTGATCAGCGAACGCCCCGGCAGGTTACGCCGCTGGCACAACGGCCAGCTCGATCCCGAGCCGATCCCGGGACTGCCAGAGATTCACGCCAGCGGTCAGGGTGGGTTGCTCGATCTGGCGCTGCACCCTGAATTTTCCCGCAACCGCCTGCTCTACTTTAGCTACGCCGCACGCCACCAGCAAGGGGTGACGACCCATGTCGCACGGGGGCGCTACCAAGCGGGAGCGCTCACCGATGTCGAGCTGCTCTTGGTCGCTGAACCGGCCAGCCGAGGCGGTCGTCACTTCGGCTCACGCCTGCTCTTTGACCGGGCCGGTTACCTCTATGTGACCATTGGGGATCGCGGCGAAATGGCGCGGGCGCAGGATCGCAGTGACCTGGCGGGAAGCACTTTGCGGCTCCATGCGGATGGTCGCATACCTGTCGATAATCCATTTGTTGATCAGGAAGATAGCCACCCAGCACTCTATACCTTCGGCAATCGTAACGCCCAGGGGATGGCGCTGCATCCGGCAACCGGGGAAGTGTGGCAGCATGAACACGGCCCACGCGGGGGCGATGAGATCAATATCATTCGTGCCGGGCGCAACTACGGCTGGCCAGTGATTAGCCACGGTATCGACTATACCGGCCTAAGAATCGGCGAAGGGATTCGCGAGAAGCCGGGGATGGAGCAGCCGCTGCACCACTGGACCCCCTCGATTGCCCCTTCCGGAATGACCTTTTACACCGGCGATGCCTTCCCGCAGTGGCAGGGTAACCTTTTCGTCGGTGCCCTCGCGGGTCGCCACCTCGCTCGGCTGGAGCTGGAGGGCGAGCAGGTGGTTGCCGAGGAGCGGTTATTGCAGGATCTCAAGCAGCGGATTCGGGATGTACGCCAGGGGCCGGATGGGAAGCTCTGGCTACTGACCGATGCCCCACAGGGGGCGATGCTGCGCCTGCACCCGCTAACGCGGCAGCACCGATCCGCCCCTTAGGTGCGGCTCCCGGTTAACGCTGCCGCCATTGGCCATCGCTGGCTTGGTACCACCAACCGCTGCCCGATTTTTCAATCCATTTATTGGCGAAGATGGTGCGAATCTCCGCCTCCCAGTCGGGGCGACCGTTAGCGGCGGCAATCGCCTGGTAGAGGGCATCGCGGTCGCGGTTCTCTTCGCTGATTAGGCGTTGCACCAGGGGACGATCACGCAGGGTGATGGCGCTGCTGTCGCGGATCGCAACCATGCCATCAGCGGTGAAGCCGATTGCACCCGATTGGTAGTAAGACTCCAGTTGGGAGTGGCGCTGGCGCATCGCGGCCTGAAGCTGACGGATTTGTGGGGTGTTGACCGTAAAATCGGGTTCGCTGGCGTGGGCGGCGGGAATCAGCCAGTGCAGCGGGTTGAAGCGGGAGCTGTCGAGGTGTGGCGCTTC
>SLIM01000344.1 GCA_007135625.1 Gammaproteobacteria bacterium | reverse complement strand
TCTAGGCTCTAGGCTCTAGGCTCTAGGCTCTAGGCTCTAGGCTCTAGGCTCTAGGCTCTAGGCTCTAGGCTCTAGGCTCTAGGCTCTAGCGCCTCGAACCTCGAACCTCGAATCTCGAAGAACCTCGAACCTCGAATCTCGAACCTCGAACCTCGAACCTCGAACCTCGAACCTCGAACCTACTATTGAAGAGTTTGTTTGTGAAGATAGTTGCCTTTCTCTCCCGCCTCCTGTGGCGTAGCCTGCTCACTCTGCTACTGATTGTGATCTTGTTGCCACCGCTGCTGCTGATCGCTATCGGTAGCGAGAGCGGGTCGCGCTGGTTACTTGACCGAGCGGTCAGTCTTAGTGATGAGCAGTTGACCATTGCCGCCGTGGAGGGTTCCCTGCTGGGGCAACTGGAGCTGCGTCAACTGCGCTTTGACGATGGCGAGCTGTGGCTGGAGGTGGAGCGGTTACGCCTGCACTGGCACCCGTTCGAGCTGTTGGAGCGGCGGTTGCGAATCGCCTCGCTGGAGCTGGAGGGGGTGGTGGTGGTAGTCCCTGCCGGGGAGGAGGAGAAGGCCGATCATCCGCTGCAACTTCCCGAGGCCCTCGACCTCCCGGTGACGGTTCAGCTTGATGCGCTGCTACTGCGCAGGCTGACCGTGCTGGAGGCCCGCGATGGAGAGCCGCTGCTGGAGCTGGATACTCTGGAGCTGGCCCTGCACAGCGATGCAGAGGGGCTGCACCTCTCCCAGCTTGCGGTTACGGCTCCCCAGTTTGGCGCAGCGGTCAACGGCCACCTCGGATTGGCCCAGCCCTTCCCCCACACCCTGGAGTTCACCTGGTGGCTTGATCACCCTGAATGGGAACCGTTCGGCGCACTGCGTGGCGGCGGTCGAGTGAGCGGAGATCTCGCGACCCTGCAGATCGGCCATCAGCTCACCGCGCCGCTGCTACTGACCACCGAGGGGGTGCTCATCGAACCGCTGGGTGCACTGCGCTGGGAGCTGCACAACCACTGGGAGGAGCTGGTGTGGGAGGGTTCGCCGGAGCAGCCGCCGCTCATTCTGCGTAACGGGGTGATCACCGGAGACGGGAGCCGCGAGGCGGCAGCTATTGCAGTGCAGGTGGAGCATCACGGCATGGGGTTGCCGGAGGGGCGCTGGCAGGCACAGGTACACGCTAGCCCAGAACAGTTGCTGCTGAAGTCGCTGCGCGGCGAGATCCTCGGCGGGGTGCTGCGGCTGGAGGGGGCGGTAGCACTCCAGCCCGCGCTGGAGGCGGCCATCACCTTCTCCGGTGAGGGGTTCGATTTGGAGCTGCTGGCGCTGGAATCGCTGGAGCCACTCGCCGGGGAGCGGTTGAACCTGCGCGGTGGAGTCCGTTTTGCCGACGGCTTGAACGGGGCCAAACAGCGGCTCACCCTGGAGCCATTTACCCTCGCCCTCGCCGAGGGGGGCGGGGAGATCACGGTGAGCGGCGAGGTGGTGAGCGGCAGCGTGACCCCGGAGGTTAGCCCCTGGTCTCTCGCCTCGGGGCCGCAAGCCGATCTGGAGGTAGCGTGGCAGGGGCTACGCTGGCCGCTCACTGGGGCGCTGGAGGAGACGCTGCTGCAGAGTGGCGGGCGGCTCCATCTGGTCGGTGGCTTGGAGGCGTATACGCTACAGCTCGCCACCACGCTGGCGGGAACGGCGTTGCCAGCGGGGCGCTGGGAGTTGCAGGGGAGCGGTTCCGCGAGCGGCTTTGCGGTGACCCAACTGGAGGGCGAGACCCTTGGCGGGGTGGTCGCGCTACGCGGCGATCTCGCTTGGTCGCCGCAACTGCGCTGGGGCTTAGAGCTGGAGGGGAGTGACCTCGACCCCGCCCAGCTCTGGCCCGAGCTGCCGGGGCGCATCGCCCTCGCGGTGCGTAGCGAAGGGGTGCTGGCCGACACCTCGGAGAGGGGGTTCGGGTTTCAGGAGATGGCCAGTCGGGTACGCCTGAGCGGCGAGCTGAGTGGCTATCCGCTGGTACTGGAGGGGGAGTTGCGGGCCACCCCGGAGGGTTACCTGCTGGATCACTTCTGGCTGGACTCCGGGGCGAATCGCGCTACCGCCAGCGGTGCTATGCGCGGCGACCAGTTGACGGCGAGTTGGCAGCTCCAGCTCCCGGCCCTCGCCGCGCTACTGCCGGAGATGGAAGGCTCTCTCGTCGGCGCAGGGCGGGTAGAGGGGGCGCTGGAGAGCCCCAAGGTCTACGCAACGCTGCGCGGGGAGGGGTTGCGCTGGCAGGAGTATCGGTTGGGACGGTTGGCCCTGGATCTCGATCTCGACCCGCTCGGCAAGGAGGAGCTGCGGGTGGTGCTGGAGGCCGGGCCGTTGTGGCAGGGGGAGGAGGAGCGGGTCGCCGGGCTGGCGCTGCATGCCGATGGGGTGATCGGTAACCACCGCATCACCCTGGAAGGGGAGATGGATAAACAGCACCGCATGGCGCTGGAGCTGGGTGGCGGTTTCGACCTGGAGGCGCTACGCTGGCAGGGGCGGCTTGTGCGTCTGGAGGTCGCCACCGCCGACTTTGCGCAGTGGCAGATGGTGGGTAGTGCGGGGCTGCTGCTGGAGGAGCAGCGGCTTTCGCTGGAGCGCCTCTGTCTGGATGGGCAGCTCGGGGAGGCGAGCGAGGAGAGGAGCGTACTCTGCACGGCGGCGGAGTGGTCTGCCACGCACGGCGCTCACCTGCAGACCGAGGTGCAGCGGCTACCGCTGCACTGGCTGCACCCGACGGTTAGCGGGGAGGTTAGCGCGACCCTGGAGGGGCGGTTGGCTGCCGATGCAACGCCAAGCGGAACGCTGGCGCTGACCATCACTCCCGGCTTGCTGCAGATTCCGACCGAGGGGGGGGAGCAGCAGTTGCCGCATCAGGGGGGGCGACTGAACGCCCAGCTCGATGGACGTGGGTTGCAAGGTGAACTGCGCCTGGAGCTGCTGGAGCAGAGTTCCGTGGTTGCGGAGTGGGCGCTGCCCGGTCTCGCCACCCTCCCGCCATCCCCGCAGCAGTTGCTTCGCGCCACCTTGCGGGTCGAACTGGCGGATCTCGGGCTGCTGCCCGCTTTTGTGCCGATGGTGAGCGAAAGCGGCGGGCAGATCAATGCTGATCTGACCCTCGGCGGCACCCTGGAGACCCCGCAACTGGGCGGAGTTCTGCGCGGAGAGGGGATTACCCTAACCCTTCCCGAGATTGGGATCACGCTGACCGAAGGCACCCTTGACGCAGCGACGGATCGCGAGGATCCGATGCGCTGGCAACTCGCCGCCCGCCTTCGCTCCGGGGAGGGCTTGCTAACGCTTCAGGGGGGGGTTGATGCCACCACGCAGCAGCTCGACCTGCACATTCAAGGAGAGCGCTTTCAGGTGATTCGCACCCCCGATGTGGAGGCGATGATCTCCCCCAATCTGCAACTGCGTGCCTCCCCGGAACAGCTCCACCTGCGCGGCCTGCTCGCCATTCCCGCCGCCTCCATCACCCCCCAAATCAGCTATAGCGGACTGGTCGGCTCGACCCTCGCGGCCACGGCGAGCGATGCCCCGCTGCTGCTCCCCTCTGCCGATGTGGTGATCCTGGAGCCAGATGGCAGCCTGCCGAGCGAAACCGGTTTGGAGAAGATAGAGAGCCTGATCGCCCTCGACAGCGATATTGAGCTGCGCCTTGGTAGTCGCGTTTTTATCGACACCGTCGGCTTTCGCAGTCGCCTGGATGGTTCGCTACGGCTACGTCACGACCCAAAAAGCCGCGATTTGATCCCGATGGCCAGCGGTGAGCTGCGGATTGTCGATGGGAGTTACCGCTCGCTGGGGCAGAACCTGGAGATTCACGAAGGACGACTGCTCTTCAGCCGGGTTCCGCTGACCAAGCCGGAGCTTGACGTGCGGGCCATCCGCCGGATCTACAACGACCCACAGGTTGATCTCGCCGGACTGCACATCACCGGCAATCCCGAGAAGCTCGATATGCGGGTCTTCTCAGAACCCGACCTCGACCAATCGACGGTAATGGCCTACCTGCTCACCGGCACCGCCCCCGATACCCGCCAGCAGATCCTCGGGGTCGGCACCTATCTGCGCCCCGACCTCTATGTGGGGTACGACCTCGATCTGATCGACAACAGCGGAGCCTTTAACGTGCGCTACCATATCCGCTATAATCTCGCTGTCGAAGCGCAGATTGGCGAGTCCGATAACGTGGTAACCTTCTCCTATGTTCTGGAACGATAAGCCCCCCAGCCGATGGTATACCCGCATGAGTGGCAAACGTGGTCTGCTGCTGCTGCTCCTGCTTCCGCTGCTCGGAAGAGCGGCGGCCCCGCCCCCTACGGTCACGGTAGAGCTACGCGGGGTCGAACAGCCGCTGCTGGGCAACATCCGAGGCCTGCTCAGTCTGGAGCAGCGCCGCCATGAGGCCAACCTCAACGAGCAGCGGATTCGTCGCCTCCACGCCCAAGCCGAGCGCGAAATTCGCACCGCGCTGCAACCCTTCGGTTACTATAGCCCCGAAATTGAGGGGGAGCTGATTCCGCCCCCCGAGTCTGGCATGGGCTGGATCGCCCGCTACCAGATCGAACCCGGCGAGCCGGTCTATATTGAGCGGATCTCCATTGAGGTCGTGGGGCCTGGACGGGAAGAGGCCTCTTGGCCAGCACTCCTTGCCGCCCAGCCGCTGCGGGAGCGGAGCGTACTCCACCACTTGGCGTATGAGCAGACCAAGCGCAATCTGTTCAGCCATGCCACCAGCATTGGTTACCTCAACGCCCGCTATCGCCACAGCCAGATACAGGTGAACCCGGCACAGGGGGTCGCCAACATCGAGTTAGTGCTCGACACCGGCCCACTCTTTCGCTTTGGCGAGGCGCTCATTGAGCAGTCGCTATTTGGCGAGAGCTTTATGCGGAGGCACCTCACCTACACTCCCGGCGACCCGCTCACCGACCAAGCGCTGGCCCAACTGCGACGCACCCTCTCCGCCACCGGCTACTTCTCCCGCATCATTTTGGATACCGACCTGCAACAGGCCGATGCCGATCACCACGTTCCGCTGGAGATTCAGCTCACCCCGGCTAAGCCCAACCAGTACCGCGCCCGCCTGGGATACGGCACCGATACGGGCATCGGCCTGCGTGCCGACTGGCGGCGGCGCTACCTGACCGAATATGGACACCACTTCAACCTCGGGGCGATTGCCACCCAAGAGAAGAATACCCTGATCACTGACCTGCGTTACCAGATTCCGCTCAACCCCGCCAACCGCACCTTTCTGGAACTCGGTCTGCGCCACCGGGGTAAAGATCTCGGCTATGATGATATCGGACTGCGCCAGGGGGATGAGACCCGCATCACCAGCTACGCTACCGAAGGGGGGCTGCACCGTCCCCGCCAGCTCTGGGGGCTGGAGCTGGAGGAGCGGATCTCCCTTGGCTACCTCTCGGATCGCTACAGCATCTTCGACCTACTTTTTGGCCACCAGCCGCCGGAGGTGCGTAGCTACATCGCCGACCTCCTCGGCCCGCAGGCGTTGGCGACGCTAAACCCGACTTTTAACGCATTGATTCCCGGCATCGGTTGGAGCTACCGCCGCAGCGATGACCCGATCTTTCCGACCGATGGCGAATATCTGAACTTGCAACTGCGCGGAGCGCTCGACGGCTTCGCCTCCAATCTCACCTTTTTTCAGACCGACCTGCGCGGAGTTCTCACCCGCCCGCTGTTTGGTCGTGATCGAATAATCACCCGAGGTCACCTCGCCTATACCCAAGTGAGTACCGAAGCGGTTTTGGGGATTGAGTTTAACCAAATGCCGGAGAGCTATGAGTACCGCACTGGCGGTGATAGCAGTGTGCGCGGCTACGCCTATGAATCTCTGGTGAGTGGCAGTGCTATCACCGGGGGTAAGCACCTGCTGGTGGGCAGTATTGAGTATGAAAAACGGCTGCTGGAGGAGTGGAGTATTGCCGCTTTCTATGATCTTGGCAACGCTTTTAACGACTTTAGCGATCCCAACCTGAAGGCCGGTGCCGGAGTCGGCGCACGCTGGTACTCCCCGGTCGGTCTGGTGCGCCTCGACCTCGCCTTTGCGCTGGATGATCCCGGTACCCCGTGGCGTATTCACTTTCGCATAGGACCGGAGTTTTAAGGGTTAAGTTTTAAGTTTTAAGGGTTAAGTTTTAAGTTTTAAGTTTTAAGTTTTAAGGGTTAAGATTCAAGATTCGAGGTCTAGCACCTCGAACCTTAACCCTTAAAACTTAACCCTTAAAACTTAACCCTTAACCCTTAACCCTTAACCCTTAACCCTTAACCCTTATCTCGAATACTGAAACTGTTGTGATTCGCTGCTCCAGCTCAGGGTTGCGTTATAGGCCTGGCCATCAATCTGCATATTGGTGATTTGCAGATGCTGGCCACTGCCGCTAAATGAGGCCTCTGAAAAGTCAATTTTTGTGGTAGGGTCAAGGTAACGCCGCTCGCCGAAGCGGAGTACCTCCAGGCTACGGGTGATCTGCACTTCGTGGCCGTCGCGGTGGTAGATGCGCACCGCAAAGTGATGCGTTCCCGGTGCAAGGTTGCCATAGTTGTAGGCCATGGAGAAACCGGCACGCTCGGCCCCGGGGGAGTCGGGGTAGCGCTGGGCGACATCGCCGCGCTCCCCCCCCATAGGGATAACGGCATGGTATTCGCCATTGATGTAGAGTTCGATGCGGTCGATACCGCTCTCGGAGAGTGCCCAGCCACGCAGGTTGGCGATTCCGGAGTATGTTCCTCCCTCTTGAGGGGACTCCAAGTGGGCGGTGGTTGCGGCGGCCTGAAGTACACCGGAGTAACTTCTTTCCTCTTGGGGGGACTCCAGGTGGGCGGTGGTTGCGGCGGCCTGAAGTGTACCGGAGTAACTCCCTTCCTCTTGGGGGGACTCTAGGTGGGTGGTAGTTGCGGCGGCCTGAAGTGCCGTGGTAGCGAGCAGCAGGGCGGCGGTGAGGGCTGGGTAGCGGTGGCTGTGCATTGGATTACAACTCCTCTGTAGGAAGGGTGGTTCCGTGGATGGCGGTGAGGACGCGGGTACTCTGTTGTGCAGCACTCTGAAAGGTGGCTTGTACCATGACACCGGTAGCCATATCGCGCCACTCGCGGTAGTAGCTATCCGGCTCGTTCCGAGCGTGGGTGATCATGCGCACGGTGGTGAAGGTGCCTGCCGGGACGGTAATCGCTTCACCGATCTGCTCGACCTCGCCGCTGCTGCCGCCGCTGGGCGCAGTGTGGGTGGTGCCGAGGGTGTGGGTGGTGGCGGTGACCGCGTCGGAGTGCCAGCGCTGCCCGAGGCAGAAGCGTTCAGCGGGGCCGGTTTGCCAGGCGGGGGAGTAGTCGGTTGCGCTGGTATAGGCGAGCGAGCGGTCGCTGCGGCTGACACTGCCGTGGGTGGTAATGCGGGTGAGGTAGAGAAAGCCGTCACTGCGCAAAAACTCCTGCCGCTCCTCGCCCTCGCTGCGGGTGGTGATGTTGTCACGGGTGGTGCTGCTGGTGGTGTGGCTGGTGAGGCCGTTGTGGTCGATCTCGCGGTAGTGGGTAGCGAGGGTGGTGTGGGTTGAAACACCGTCCTGACTGCCGGTTAGCTCCCAGCGGAGTCGCATCCCCTCTTCGGGAAAGGGGAGGGTGACGCAGTCGCTATGCTCCTCCGGTTCACGCGGCGGCGCGGGGGTGATGGTGTGGTGGCGCATCCCTTGGGCGGCAGGACTCCAGGCCAGAGTGGTATCAAACGAGTCGCCAGCAAGACGCATTCCCTGAATGATAATCTGGTCGCCGCTGCCGTGGATGGTGGCGTTATCCAGGCTGATCTGGGTTGGGTCGGAGAGGAACCGATGCTCTCCAAAGCGGGTGGTGGTGAAGTGGGCGGTCTGTTCCCGGTACTCCCCGCTGTGATCGGTGATGCGCACGCGGAGGGTGTGCTGGCCAGGGGGGAGCAGGCTGTAGTTGCGTGCTAGCGAGAAACCGGAGTACTCGGCGTGGGGGTAGTTCGGATAGCGTGCGGCGACATCGCGGCGGGTTCCTCCCATCGGGATGGTGCCTTTGTAGTCGCCATTGAGGTAGAACACAACGCGCTCAATTCCGCTCGTGGAGAGCGCCCAGCCGCGAATGTTGCCGACTCCGGAGTAGGTCGCGCCGTTCACCGGCTCTTCCAGCGCCATCTGCAGCGCTTGCGCTGCCGCTGGGACAAGCGCTGCGCTAAGGAGCAGCGCGGCGGTGCTGGCGATACGTGCTGCGCGGTACGGCGCGGTGTGGTGGGTGATTTGCATCGGATACTCTTCCTCCTCAAAGTGGACAAGGCTTGTTTTCCATCCAATTCGATATCGTACTTTTTCTTCATTGATGGTTGTTGTCGAGATATGGCCTTGATCGTCATTCCGGCCACCTTGACCGCTCACAGCGAAAGTCCCGCCGTAAGTGGCTGAGTCCTTGGGGCGAAATGCCCCGCTTGACGCTTTCCGATCAAGGTATTGAGCGGAAGGATGGCCAAGGCCATATAGTTCTTATCTATCTTCTCTTCAGGCATTAGGGTTGACCTCTTTTGTTACGAGCATAACGCCGCAAATGAGCCGCACGCCTTTGGCGCGTCGGCTGGAGCGTTTTGTTAGCTGCTATAGTTTATTCCAGTCCCTTGCCCTTACTCTTCCTGTCTGATAGTAGGTAGAGACAAGTTCGATGTAATCTCTGAAATCTGAGTTTTCTACTAGAATTCGGTTCACTGATTGCCAATCAACTTCAGCTCTTGATTTTGATGGTAGCATCATTTCACTTTCACTGGGGTTTTCAGGATTTAATAAAATCACTCCTATTCCATGAAGCGACGACAACATTCTCAATTCTTGCTCAACACTACTATCTGATATTGCTGTAGAGACCAAATACCCTTCATTTGACCAACTTGAGTTGCTGACAGCTTGGAAAAAACTTTTCCTTGCATTTGAGCCGTTGAGTTCTTTTTTTACCTCAAAGGACCAAAGGCGAACGCTTTGGCCTGCCCCCTGCTTTACGCAAGTCCTGATTAGCTCATCCCACTCTTTATCAATGGGTTGCATCGCAACAATATCCGGGTGCAACCACTGATTTCCGCCAGACCCGCGTGAATTTTTGGACTTTTTCTCATCAATACGTTGACAGTATAACTTCAACTCTGACCTTAAATATTCAATAAGAATTGGGTATAAATCATGCTCAGAAAGTAATTTACCTTCCGCTGAAATAACTTCAATTTCATTATTGTCAATCTCATCTTCTGGCTTGGTATCTACCAGTACTCCTGTAATTTTATCAGGATCATACCAATATATTCTCGGCCTCGGCTTATCCTGCCAAAATACATGCTTGTCAATCTTGGATATTTGATCCTTTTGCGATCCAATTTCCGCAACTATTTGTGTTATGAAAGCTTTTTCATTTTCAAATCTTGGATTTTTGCGTTTCTCGTTGTAGTCCTCGGGATATGCTTTCACTATCGATTCAGCAATCTGCCTTGCATTGAATTTCTGGGTTGCGCTCCTTTTAAGAAATTCAATTACCTTTTTTGGTTGTGATAGTTTTTCCAAAGTTGTCCCCTAGTTCATCTCGGTTTTGAGGCTAATACAGAGCTAAGCCGACCAGTGGAGCGTAGCGGAACTGGGTCGGCTTGAGGAACCAAAGGGGTCGGAGTCGATTGAAACTCGGAATCAGAAGATCGACCGCGCTCATGCCTCCACCGCCTCCGGGGATGGGAAAAGCTGCTGCATCAACCCTTTCTTGTGGGTCTTGAGGGCCTCGTGCTTTTGGGTTTGCGCGGCAATGAGGTCGTCGAGGCTGGTGAGGCAGGCGGCGATGCGTTGTTGCTCGGCGTGGGGAATGAGAGGAATTTTGAGCCGAGCGAATGTCTCTCCGGTTAGATGCTTGATACCGCCCCCGGTGAACAGCATTTCGAACTGAGTAGTGCCTGCGAGATTTTCGAGATGAAGAACCAAAATCTTTGGCTCGAACGGCACATTAAAACGGACCCTGTGAATCGCCTTCTGGAACTTGAGGTCAGGCAAGCGTCCGTCCCAAACGGCTGCACGTCCCGGTTCTCCGCCTTCACAGACAACGACATCACCAGCTCTCAATCCAAAACGGTCTAGTTCGCGGTCGTTGAAATACATCTTCGGCAGGTCCGATGTGTTCACCTCATTCCAGCGCACTGCTAAATTATTGAGGTATGGCAAAAGATGTCCCGTCGTGTGCTTTTGTTTGTCGAGCATCTTGCCAAGCTTGACCTCGGCGATGTCGCCCAAAGCCACTTCCCCCCACTCCCCTGCGTTTTGAAATTCAGGGAAGCGGAGGCGGGGTTGGGTTTCGCCTTCGCGGGGGAAAAGCTGCTGCATCAGCCCTTTTTTATGGGTCTTGAGCGCGTCCACTTTCCGCGCTTGCGCGGCGATCAGCTCATCCACCGAACTCAGGCACTCGGCGATTTTTTGTTGTTCGGGGAATGTCGGGATGGGAGCCGATATTTGCGAGAAGGCTGTATACTTCAAGTTCAGCGTGTCTTTAACGAGG